>QGFZ01000007.1 GCA_003149065.1 Ruminococcaceae bacterium R-25 | reverse complement strand
AGCGGGGAACATCCCCGCTCTCGATGGACCCGGGTCTTACGACCAGCCCCAATCAGTTACCTGATCTTATTGATATTATATTCACCATGTATATCAATGTCAATTAGAGTATCCTCATAGTTAATTTTGTTAAAAGTTAACGTTCTATTGCCTTCATTATATCAGGATTACAGAATTACCTTTTCCTGGACCATATCTTTATATTTCTCATATTCTTTCTTCCAAATCTCACGAAGAACGTCCGTAATGACATGTGCACTGCCTCTGGCAATCAGATCTTTTTCGCGCTCTTCCGGTGTTTCTCTGGCGCCAGGATGGATCTCCTCACTTTTACATTTGCTTAAAAACACTTTAAAAGAATCCGCTATCTGTTTTACTGCAAATCCTCTCTCGTGATTGCAAAAGAAAACTTTACCTTTATTTTCATCGGATAATCCTATGACAAAGTAATTTCCGAAAAAATCCGTTCCTATGGGCAGATACTGCTTATTCTCCCATATCGGTATCTGAAGATGATCTTCAATACTCTTTTCTGTATTTATCCCGTAAAGGTATCTGAGATCTGTTGAACAGCCTCTGATTCCCACATGAGTATTGGGTGTATCTCCACCGTTATACTTAACAAGGAATTTTTTGTATTCTTCGTCCAACTCAATACCAAGCCTGCTCTCAAATTCACTGACGAGTTCCTTTGAACCATTGCCATATTTCGAAATCAACATCTATTTATTCCTGTAACCCCAAATTAAAATATTATCGACAAAGGATTTCCCTCTGTCTCCCATATTATAACATCGTAGTAAAAAGCTCCTGATATCATTTTTCAGACATCGCTTCGGATCTGATAACACAAATGAGCATCAGCCCATAATAATGTGTGAGTTCAAAGTTTAGTGGCTTTTTGGTGGCTTTAAAAAGTAAAACGCCCTATTTACAGGCGTTTCCAGCATTTTGCGATTATTCAAGCTCTTTGCAGACACTTATATCTTGTGGTTGGTATGTTCCAAAAAGCACAATATCTTGTGGTTATTTTCCATCTATTCCATCACTTCTATGACTATTTAAGAGCGGAAAGTGGCTTTTTAGTGGCTAAGCTTTCATTCATAATACAACCTCTATTTCGTCAAAAGTATATGTGACAACATCGATCGGATTAGAATCACTATCCCAAAGTTCAACTTCACAAGCCGGACCATTTTCATACAGGCTTACAACAATACCTATTGTGCCTGCAGGAAATCCGTCTTTCTCTACGAGTGTTTTAACTTTCGTATACTCTTCTAACATAAACTCCTACAAAATTAGGTGGCTTTTTGGTGGCTTAAAAAAGTGAAATGCCCTATTTACGGGCATTTCCAGCGTTTTGCAATTATTCGAGTTCGTCTAGGGTAACAACATGTAGTGTTACACGCTTTGCTGTGTTACAAGATATTGGGATTATTTTATCAGGAATTGCAGGAAATAACCATATTAT
>QGFZ01000006.1 GCA_003149065.1 Ruminococcaceae bacterium R-25 | reverse complement strand
ATAGGCACTAATGTTCCAAGACGCTCTAAATTCCAAGATGAAGAAATAGACAATATGGAAAACATCATTCTGAGCTGCTCAAAATCGAATTCATCCGACGCGGCAATATCCACAATCCTTATGGAAGAGATGCCGGCATACTTTTTAGGGCAGAAAGATCTTGATGCCGTCATCAAGATAGCTCAGGACAGAGCGCAGAAAGTGTTGGATGAACGCGGCTAGCAATCTCGTTAAAAAGGCGTTATTGCCTTTTGAAATAAGTACGCAAGGTCTCGGCAATAGTGTCCCCGCACTTGGGGTCTTGTTTTTGATGTTGGCGTCGGGATAAGTTAGCTTTTTCTTCCGATAGAACGTCTATTACTATCTTGATGGCACTCAAATCCAGATTGATATGTTTAAGGACAGGCTTGAAATCTCTTCACCGGGAAGTTTTTATCAAGGGAAGAGCATCAACAAGACATGGAAGATGGAAAAATCCTTATTCATTGGCGATTACAAGTGAAGATTCCGGAGCTTTCAGTAGTTGCTAAACAAGTGTCTTAAGTAACAAAAGAGAGGAGGTACAGACCAATGGTTAGTTAAACCGGCTGTACTTGATATAAAAAAGCAACTCACATGTAGCGAATGCGAGTTGCCGGTCAAATACAGAATGATACATTGTCTCTAATCTGTATCTACAAACCTATTTGAAGATATCACATGCAGATTGATGAGGCAAGCATAGCAAGGTTTTTAGAAAATCAAGGAGGTTTCTATGTTTAAGAAATTTATCATTACTGCTTCAATTGCGTGTGTTTTGATTGGATCTTTATCAACACTGGTTTCAGCTTATTGTGAAGCAAACAATTGGGGCATAAATCAAGTATATAATGGATCATACTGGGGCGAAAAGGCATGGGTTGACGCAAAAGCGACGACTTCTGGAAATCGTATAGATGTTTGGGTTCAGAAAGGTAATAGTAGTACTAAATATGGAAAAATGTCATATTCTATGCCAATTAGTTCCCAATTTCATACATATTACTCTGCTTTTGTAGATGGTACTGGCGGTAAAGAAAAACATAATATGTATTCCTAAAACTGAGCAGATTAATATGTCATAATTGATTTGTGTTTCGGAGAGAAGCGTAAGCTTTTCTCCGAAATAATCGTTTTTGATACATAACATAGAGGCTAATATGGGTGATAGACATTCTGTATTTACAAAAAGAGTATTAGGTATAGTTATAGTTCTTTCGATACTGTTGCCGATGATTTCATGCAATAAAAATAATGTTGGTAACGGGAAAAGGAAGAGTGTTGTTTCAAAGAATGATTCTTGGTTTGAGGGGGAATTAGTAGATGTTGATGTTAAGCAAGGGCTGAATCCAGACAGGCGTTTATATACGATGTCTCCTAAACTTGCTGGTGCGGATGAGAAATACATCGTTATTTTAGCCGCTGGAGAGTATCAGGTAAATGATTGGGGAACGATTAAGCACAATTCGGATTTTGCTATTAGAAATCTTTTGCTAATTGACAGAGCTACAAAGAAAACAATTAAAATAATAAATTTGTATAGCCTGATTAAAGGTGATGATTATATAAATGCCGTGTCATACCAAAATGGAACGGCCGCTGTAAGAGCTGAATCATGGGATTCGAAA
>QGFZ01000005.1 GCA_003149065.1 Ruminococcaceae bacterium R-25 | reverse complement strand
GTGGGCTTTGCAAACTGACATTTCTTGAATGTGTTGAATTTAGTAGGGTCTTATCTGTAATTTATCCCGTTGATTATTCCAACCTGTTTTCCTAACATAATTGTAAGAAATTTTTAATTAGAGGAGTCCCGCATGTTAAAGATCGTAAAGACCGAGAACGGCCTGGTAAGAGGTCTGCCCGGTAACAACACACGTATTACAGCCTTCAAAGGAATCCCTTTTGCAGCGCCTCCGACAGGTGAAAACCGCTGGAAAGCTCCTCAGCCCTGCAAGGACTGGGAAGGCATTTACGATGCATATAAGTTTGCACCCATCTCTGTACAGGACCAGCCCGGTATCGGAACAGACATCTACTGCAAAGAATGGCACGTGGATAAGGATATCGAGATCGATGAGGACTGCCTCTACTTAAACGTCTGGACAAATGCCAAAAGCGAAGACGATAAGCTCCCTGTTTTAGTATGGTTCTTCGGCGGCGGATTCCAGTGGGGCTATACCGCCGAGATGGAATTCAACGGTGAGAATCTCGCAAAGAAAGGCATCATCGTCGTTACAGTAAACTACAGACTCGGCGCATTGGGCTTTTTGGCTCATCCCGACCTTTTTAAGGAATCACCTGAAGCACCTGCAAACTTCGGTCTTTTAGACCAGCTCGCAGGTCTTAAGTGGGTCAGAAGAAACATTGCTGCGTTTGGCGGCGACCCTGATAACATCACGATTGCCGGTCAGTCTGCCGGCGGCGGAAGCGTTTTGAACCATCTGACTTCAGAATCGAGCATAGGTCTGTATCAGAAGGCGATAATCCTCTCGGGCATCATATCCTTCCCTTACATCACAGACTTCGTTATGACACCCAGAACTATCGAAGACGCATGCTCATACGGCGTGAAGTTTTTCGAAAAGCTCGGTGTTAAGACTATAGAAGAAGCAAGAAAGCTCGATGCATCCTACATAAGAGAAGTCTATGCAAAGTTCAGGGAGACAGAATCTTTCTTCTTTACTCCCATGATCGACAACGTCTATCAGTCCGATGAACCGTTAAAGCTCTTCATGGAAGGAAAGCACGCTCACGTGCCCCTCATGTCAGGCAACACCTTTGATGAATTCCCGAGTTTTATTTTTGCTTCATCAAAGGAAGAGTTTGAAACAAAGGCAAGAGAGATCTTCGGCGCTAAAGCTGACGAATTCTTAGCATTCCCTGAAGCTCAGAAGCATAACGGAAATATGTATGCGTCTGTCCGTGCCATCGAGTGCGCCGTAAAGGCAACATTCGAACACAATGACAAGCCCGGCTACTACTACAGCTTCGAACCTGATATTCCTGGTGAGGATAATCCCGGTACATTCCACTCTGTTGACCTCTGGTTCTTCTTCGATAACCTCGATAAGTGCTGGAGACCCATGACCGGAAGACACTTTGATATCGCAAGACAGATGAGCACATATTTCGTCAACTTCATCAAGAGCGGCGATCCTAACGGCAATGACGTTGACGGTACGGCTCTTCCTATGTGGAAGCCTTATTCCAAGTCTTCCAAAAACGAGATGCACTTTACAAGAGACGGTGCTGTAGCGAAAGTCCAGGAAGATTCCTCCGAATCTGATTTCCTGACATTTATGACAAGGCACATCGAAGAGACTGCTGCAGGAATCTCATCTGGCGAAAAGAAGGACACTGAAGGACCCAGAGTCGACCTTTACGATGTTCCCAAAAAGCAGGCATTCAATCCTTACCTCCCCAACTGGGAATTCATACCTGACGGAGAGCCTTATGTATTTAATAACAGAGTCTATATCTACGGTTCACACGACATATTTAACGGAGATTATTTCTGCCCAGGCGATTATGTTACTTGGTCAGCACCTGTAGACGATCTCGGTAACTGGCAGTATGAAGGCGTTATCTTCAAGAGATCAGACGATCCCGCAAACGCAAATGACAGAGGATGCCTCTATGCTCCTGACGTAACCGTAGGACCTGACGGCAGATACTATCTCTACTATGCTCTGGATAACGACTGCGTTATTTCAGTCGCGGTTTCAGACACTCCTAATGGCAAGTTTGAATTCTATGGAAACGTCCATCACGAAGACGGCACTCTCTTAGGAAAGAAGGAAGGCGAAGAGCAGCAGTTCGATCCGGGTGTGATCACTATTGGAGATACCACATATCTTTACACAGGTTTCTGCGGACAGGGCGACAAATCACGTCACGGCGCAATGGTAACTGTTCTTGATAAGGACATGCTTACAGTAAAGCGCGCACCTGAATTCATCGTTCCTTCCACACAGTACAGCCAGGGCACTGAATTTGAAGGCCATGCTTTCTTCGAAGCGCCTTCCATCAGGGAGAGAAACGGCATCTTCTATTTCGTCTATTCTTCACAGGTAATGCACGAGCTCTGCTATGCCACATCAGATAATCCTCTCGGACCTTTCAAGTATGGCGGAGTCATCGTAAGCAACTGTGATATCGGTATCGATACATATAAGCCTGCAGATAAGCCTACTGCCTTTGGTGCTAACAACCACGGTAGCATCGTTGAGATCGGCAATGACTGGTATATCTTCTATCACAGACAGACAAACAACACCTGGTATTCACGCCAGGGATGCGCTGAGAAGATCAGGTTCGAAGAAGACGGTTCCATTAAGCAGGTCGAGATCACATCCTGCGGCCTTAACGGCGGACCTTTGTCTGACAAGGGCGAATATCCTGCCCATATCGCATGCAACATCTTCGATGACAAGAACAAGATGTATGTGGGCGAATATCACGCTGCCAACATCACGATGGATATCAGGGATTGTGAGACAGGTCCTTCACACATAAGGGACATCTATGAAAACACAACGATCGGCTTTAAGTATTTTGATCTTAAGGGTGTTAAGGGCTTAAAGATCGTAACCAGAGGTTACGGAATGGGTGAGTTTGAGATCAAAACATCCATTGACGGTGACGTTTTGGGTAAGATCAATGTCGGCTTCTGCACTGCCTGGACTGAAGGCATTTCTGAATTCACGGTTCCTGACGGAATCTATCCTTTGTATCTCACTTATAAGGGAGTCGGAAATCCTTCCCTTAAGAGCATCGAATTTTTGCATTAAGCTGGAGTTTTTGTGCTTCAGACTTCCCGTTAGGTAGGGCCGGAAAGTTACTTTCCGGCCTTACTTATTAATAAAATAGAGGGATTAACCGCATTTGTTCGTTAATATAACGATAAAATCCTTCATATTTCTTTCAAATATCATTTAAACAACATTAAATATATGTCGTTGAAATTTATGAATGAATCAACTATACTTCAAATATCAACAAAGACATTTTTCTATTCCTATTATCCCCA
>QGFZ01000004.1 GCA_003149065.1 Ruminococcaceae bacterium R-25 | reverse complement strand
TATCTTCTGTTTACATTACAGTTATTAAAATCAAATACTTGCTTTGCATTCTTGTTCTCAAAATCGAGCGAACTGATACCTCTTCGTGTTGTAAAATATACTTTGCCGTCAGAACCGTTCGATGCACGTCTCAGCTTGTTTGGCTCAAGCCATTGATATTCTTTTGAATCAGCCTTTGTTGCCTTGTAATTCGTAAGATCCAGTTTATAAAAAACATATTCTGGTTTTCTGTCAATTGGAACAAGCGCAGTTCTATCATCTAACGCAAAAATTGATGGAAGCTCATCATACCATTCGTCTTGATCTTCAAAAGTAATCTCTGTTTGATTTCCATCCGGAGAAGTGATTCTTAAAAGCCAGTATCGATTTTCGTTCGCATCAACCATATATCTATAAAGCGAATCTATTTTATAATTACCGACCTTGTAAGAACCTCTAAACCAAAAATCATCTATACCACCATAATCAATGAAACCGGTTACGGTCTCTGTCTCTATGTCGATTGTATACTCTCTATCAATTGATCTTTGTGCTTTCGAATCCCATGATTCAGCTCTTACAGCGGCCGTTCCATTTTGGTATGACACGGCATTTATATAATCATCACCTTTAATCAGGCTATACAAATCTATTATTTTAACTGTTTGCTTTGTAGCTCTGTCAATTATTAATAGATTTCTAATAACATAATCTGAATTGCTCTTAATCGTTCCCCAATCATCCACCTTGTACGAGCCATCAGCTAAAACAACGATGAATTTTTCATCCGCTCCGGCAAGTTTAGGAAACATGTTAGTTAAACGTCTGTCTGGATCTAAACCTTGACTAACATCAATATCTACTAATTCCCCCTCAAACCAAGGATCATTCTTTGCGACAACGCTTTTCCTCTTACCGTTGTTCCCTACAGATACCGCATCGCAAGAAACAACCGAAAGCATTATCGAAAGAACTATGACCATCTCCAATATTTTCTTTGTAACTACAATCAGCCTATCACTCATAATTGCCCCCATGCTATGTGAATATTGCTGATATTTCGGAGAAAAGCTTGCGCTTCTCTCCGAAATTAATTATGCCCTATTAACCAACTCATTATTAGGTATAAATAGCATGTTTATCTGTACCGCCAGTACCATCAACAAATGCCGAGTAATATGTATGATATTGAGAATTAGCTGGCGCTATATATTTCATTTCTCCGTACCTAACGCTACTACTGCCTTTCTTAACCCATACATCCACATGGTGTTCATATGTAGAACCCAGCGTTCCCACTGTAACCCAAGCCTTTTCACCCCAACTTGAACCATTATATACAGAATCTATGCCATGACCTCTTATCCCATAATCGGCAAAAACCAGTGATGATAATGTTCCAATCACAACACATACAATTGAAGCAGTAGAACAGCAATTGTTTTTCTCATTTTATTTTCTTCTTTCAATTGTTATCTCAATCATCTACATCCTCAATTCCTACAGAACCCTCAACTATATCGCCACCAAAACCATAATTCATCAGGTAAAACCATGTTCCTATAACAATGGCAAGTATGATTATGCATGTAACAATTATTGCAACCGTCCTTATTCTTCTGTGCTTTAGCTTTGACTTGTTATCCTCATTCTCGAAGCTTCTTTGATTAGATTCAATTTGTGTTACTTGAAATAAAATGTTGTCTACTCTGTCCGACACTACTTCGATTGCCTCGATAGCCGTCTTGTCTTCGGTAAGATCTTCGTCGGTAATATATTCATCGCCTATGATTTTGCGTAAATGATCGTAATCTTCACCACGAGGAACTGTTTTATTCTGCTCCCATCGAGATAATGTGGATCTGGCAACACCAAGTTCATTGGCTAATTCTATCTGGGATATCCCGTTGTCTTCCCTATACTTTATGATGTTTTTACCGTTCATAGGCGCCTCCACATCATCAGTCTATGCAGACATAATCGCATTGTCAAATATGTGAAAATCAGAATGTAGCATTTCGCCAAACGCCGTATTTCAAAGGGTTTTCAGCATGTTTTGTATGACCAAATGAATCAAAAACGCTACAAAATTGCTACATAATTGCTGCACAAATGAATCAGCTTAGGCATAGCAGAACTAATCGGACAAGTCTACACAGTTCTGAATTGAGCTGATTTCCTAAAAAGCACTTAAGAAGATCGTTAAGATAATTAATGAATTTTTTGTTCTCTAGAAAATTTCAATCGAATCGTAAACGTTCGAATAAGTCCTGTTAATTGGACTATAACTCGTTGACAAACGATTGTTCTGATTTTATGCTCTCATTACAAACAACTTAAACGAATTAACTATATATATATTAATTAATTAGTCAAATAGTTATTCGTAGTCAGGCTTAGCTAAAGGAAAAGATAGTTAGTCTCTCAAGTTAGTTGTTTGAAGAATAAAGACTGGAGGTAATAAATCTCTTTTAGACGTGTTAATCACGTTTGTACCTTGACAACTTGTTATGTTGATTTGTTCTGAAGCCGGGTATCAACACTATCCAGAGTGTTTTTACATTGCCAGTCGATTACCGAGATGATGTTTACTGCATTGTTTTGCTTTTAGCCAAGCCTCAATCTTGAAATCAATTGTTGTTTTTCTGCAAAGCTCTGAGCAGGCAAAAGCTTAATTTTTGTAGTGAATATATCTTTCCTCATTGACGGCAAAATCTAAAAAAGTGAGGTCAATATATGATCGGTACAAAAGTTTTAAGTAGGAATGAGTTCAACAAATCTGGTATTGATACCAACGCTTTCGAATTCAATTACGAGCCCGGCAAATTCGAAGCGAGTATTGTTCTCATGGCGCAGGGCCATTATGGAATTCTCAGAGTTTTTCTGGAATTCGATGATGGCAGGAAGATTATCGCTCCCGTATGGGGCTGGCAGGATTATCTTGGTTTCTATGACAGAAAACCAGGTGATCGCGTCTGTCTCATCTATGAACAAGTTGGGGAGAAAGGTGTCTTTCCTAAGTACGCTACAACCATTGAAGAGGTTGCGGATGACGAGGAGGTTCCTTATGAAATCAAGTAACTTTCCTTTGGGGACAACAATTATGTCCCATGTCCCAACAAGCAACGTATTTGTGTACACATGGGCCCATAAACCCGTACACAAATACAACTTGTCAGGGAGATCCCTGAGACCCCTTGAATTTTTCTTGGGTTCTATTTTCAAAATGGAGGCATTTGCGATATGAATAACAAGCGTTATGAGATCAAGGTAAGACTGTCATCAGCAGAATATGAAGTGCTCAATTATTGGGTAAAGTTTGTCAAACAAGAACGAGGTCAGGCATACAGTCGCGAAGAGTATATCAGAGATGTAGTTTTTGCAGATGCCCATCAGGTTCTCTTCCCCATTGAGCTTGCAGGTGTTGTTGATACAATGCACAGCATTTCAAGTAATCTGTTTCTCATTGCTCAGTTGTCTAATGATTTAACTGACGATGAGAAAAAGGAGCTTAAGAACACGTGCGAACTTGTCAGGAAGACCTGCAGGAATCTGGATATTACCTGCAGGGGACTTGCTAAGGGAGGCAATCAGAATAATGGTTGATAATATGTCTCCCGATTTACCAACAAAGGTTCCTGTCTGGGAGAAGTATTCACTTTCAATAGCGGAAGCTGCAGAGTACTTCGGAATCGGCGAGAATCGCCTCAGGAGCTTGATTAACGTGCACAGAGATGATGACTTCATCCTTGAGGTCGGAGCTCATGTACGCATCAAGAGGAGGCTATTTGAAGTGTATTTGGACAGGGCATCTATTGCCTGACAGATAGTTTTGCCTAAATGACGTCCGGGTATCGTCTGTGATAGAATTTCAATGTCGAGATGATACCCGGATTTTTATTTGGAGGTATCAAATATATGATAAAAAGGAGAGATAACAAAGGAAGAATACTGCATAACGGCGAGATTCAGCTTTCTGATGGCAAATATCGCTTCAAGTACGTTGATTCATTCGGCAGCGAGCGTTTCATTTACAGTTGGAGATTAGATAGAACTGATATTCCGCCTGCCGGTAAGAGAAATGGACCTTCTCTGAGGGAACTTGAGAAGCAGGTGCAATTGGATGAATTGGATCATATCATTTCAAGAGGCGGCAATCTTACAGTCCTCGAATTGGTAGAGAAATACGTTCAGACAAAAACCGGCGTCAGGATTACAACCCGAGCAGGCTACGGCACAGTCATAAATATCTTGAAGAAAGATCCTTTTGGAGCCAAGAGAATTGATAAGGTTAAGATATCTGACGCCAAAGTATGGCTTATCAGTCTTCAGCAGGAACACGGCAGAGGTTACAGCTCTATCCATACGATAAGAGGCGTGCTCAAACCGGCGTTTCAGATGGCAGTCGACGATGACCTTATACGAAAGAATCCTTTTGGTTTTCAGCTTGTGGAAGTTATCATAAATGATTCCATCAGGCGTGAAGCGATTACAAGGGAGCAGGAACGGAAGTTTCTGCAGTTTGTTAAGGAAGATGCTCATTTTAGCAGGTATTACGACGGCATTTATGTCCTTTTTATGACAGGAATGAGAATATCTGAATTCTGCGGGTTAACAGTTTCCGATATCGATTTCAAGAATCACGTCATAAATATCGACCACCAGCTCCACAAGAAAGGCAGTTACGGTTACTACATCGAGAAGACCAAGACAGAAAGCGGAACAAGGAAAATCCCTATGACGCGTGACGTTGAGGAAGCATTCGAGAGAATTGTAGCAAACCGAAATGCACCTAAGGTTGAGCCTACAATCGAAGGAAGAACAGGTTTTCTCTTTTTCGATAAGGATGGAAGTATCTGCTATAACCTGCACTGGGAACACTACTTCAAGCACATTATTCAGAAGTATAACAGCATATACAAAGTTCCCCTGCCGAAGATCACGCCGCATATATGCAGACACACGTATTGTACGAATATGGCTAAGTCCGGAATGAATCCAAAGACGCTTCAGTATCTGATGGGACATAGTGATATAGGTATTACCTTGAACACTTATACGCATATCAATCTTGAAGATGCAAAGGCCGAAGTATTGAAGATTTCTGCCATATGAGTACGGCAAATGTCAGCTTAAAAACCCGAGGTGTAAACCTTGCGAATTTACACCTTTTTTTACACCTTTTGCCGTATAAAATACGTGGTTTTATGAGGCGATACGTGAAAAATCAGAGTCCGGAAGGACTTTGAAAAAACAGCGCAAAGCCTTGAAAATATTGGATTTGTTGGAATTTTGATAGAATGATAAAAATACTATTTGTTTGCCATGGAAACATCTGCCGTTCCACAATGGCGCAATCCATGTTCCAGGATATGGTCAATAAAAAAGGTCTCTCGGACCGCTTTGAGATCGACTCTGCCGCAACGAGCCGCGAGGAGATCGGCAACGGTCCCCATTACGGAACCGTGAGCAAGCTCCGCTCCGTCGGCATTCCCGTGATTCCCCACCGCGCGCGCCAGATGACCCGCGCCGATTACGAGCACTACGATTACCTGATTGGCATGGATTCATATAACATTTCGAACATGACGCGCCTCGCAGGCGGCGATCCGGACGGCAAGATCTACCAGCTTTTGACCTTCGCGGGTTCGAGCCGCAGCATCGCAGATCCCTGGTACACCGACAATTTCGATGAGACATACGATGACCTGGTCGAAGGTCTGGGCGCCTTCATGAAGTTCCTTCAGAAGAAGGGCATCTGATATAATCCTCTCATGATACTCGTATACTGGCTCATCCTAGTTAACCTTGTTGCCTTTATCCTGTACGGCTACGACAAGTCGTGCGCGAAAAAGAACAAGCGCCGCGTACCCGAAAAGACCCTCCTCTTCTGGGCCTGGATCGGCGGCTCTGTCGGCGCATTTCTCGGCATGAGATTTTTCCACCACAAGACCTTAAAACCCAAGTTTTTCGTGGTTCCGGTCCTGATGGTCTTAGAGATAATCATCTGCGTCATCTGCCTTTACCAGAACTACCACCTCGTCACCTCCGATTACGAAGTCGACCTCGGTCTTTCCTCTGAACTCACCATAGTTCAGGTGTCTGACCTTCATAACCAGTTTTTCGGGATCAAGCAGTCCGCTCTTCTTAAGCAGATCGAAAAAGCTGACCCTGACATTATCGTCATCACGGGCGATATCGTAGATAAGACGCACACCAATTTTGCTATCGCCGAAGACTTCATCGAAGGCGCAGTAAAGATCGCCCCCGTCTACTACATCACGGGCAACCACGAGGTCTGGATCGGCTCCAGGATGGATCAGTTCTATGAGAAGATGCGCTCTCTGGGCGTTATTTTCCTGGACGACACTTATATTGATATGGGCTCTTACATTTTGGCAGGCATCGGCGATTCTTCGCTGGATTCGTTTGTCGCTTATACGCCTTTCGATGATTCAAAGCCCGTGATAATGCTCGCTCACGAACCGCAGTATTACCCGCTCTACAAGAATCTTGGCGCCGACCTCGCCTTGACCGGACACTATCACGGCGGCCAGATCATAATTCCGGGTGCCGGCGGCTGTATATCGCCTGAGTTCGAATTCTTCCCCAAGCTGTATCAGGGAATGAACGACATGGACGGCATGCAGCTCGTCATCTCCAGAGGTTTGGGCAACAGCGTCCTGCCAGTACGAATCAACAACTATCCTGAGTTGGTTGTGGTAAAGGTCCGCTGATAACTGTTATCCGGGCCGAAAGTTCCCTACAAAGTCACCGTACGTCGAGAACTTTGCAGGGATTTTGGCCGGTTTTGGCCCATTTTTCTCTACAAAGTCACCGTGCGTCGAGAACTTTGCAGGGATTTTGGCTTCAGTTGTTCGGCAAATGTTCGGCCATGCCGAACAGATCGAGCAGAACCTTAGTCCCCGTTGCACCCCACGACGCCGACATGTTAAAATTTCTTTATGAAATACGCAAAGACAGTCGCAACCGAATATGGACTTGTCAGAGGCATCGTCAAGGACGGGTGTCAGGAATATCTCGGCATCCCCTACGCAGCGCCTCCGGTGGGCGATCTGGCATTTAAGCATCCTGTCCCGCCTGAACCCTGGAACGGCATTCTGGATGTCGTCAAAGGCCCTATAAGCCCTGTTCAGGGCACCGGGCGCTCTACTATCGAACTTGACGGCAGGGACTGTCTGTACTTAAACGTCTTCGTCCCTGAAGATCTGGAACCCGGCGCGCCCGTAATGGTCTGGTTCTACGGCGGATCTTATGCCAACGGCGGCGTCGGCCGCATGAGGGAGGACTCAGACGAGCTCTCCTACGACATGGCAAGGTTTGCGCGTGAGACAAAAACGGTCTGCGTCAACTTCAATTACCGCCTCAATCTGGAAGGCTTTTTGAACCTTCATTTCCTGGATAAAAAGTTCGATCAGAACAACGGTCTTTTCGACCAGATCCTGGCGCTGAAATTCGTCAGGAACAACATCCACCGCTTCGGCGGAAATGCCGATAACATAACGATCTTCGGACAGAGTGCCGGAGCTGCGTGCATGCTGGTGCTGATGGGCGACCCCAAAACGTCGAAGCTGTTCGACAAAGCGATCGTCCAGTCTGCCTGTGTCGATTCTTTCTGGACCGAAAAACAGAGCCAGCGCCTTACCTACAAATACCTGAAATATTTGGGCGTCAGTCCCTCCGAATTAGACCGCCTAAAGGACATTTCCATCGATAAGGTCCACGAGGCAAACCGGCTGCTCAAAAAATTCGTCTTGCGCGAAGGCAATTCCAACTGCTGCTTCTCACCCGTTATCGACGGCGTCACCATTCCCGAAAAGCCCGGCGAGATGGCCAAGCGCTTTTCGAAGCCCGTCCTGATCGGCACGACCAGCCAGGAAGGCGACCTCTTCATAAAGAACATCCCTAACGTGGCACTTCCTTTGGCCGCTTTCTGGTTCAAATTCAAGTTCAAACCCGGCAAAGGCGCCCACCGCTTCATGGCAGACGACTTTACCGCCAAGTTCTACAGAGAGCCCGCGCACGACATTGCGCAGAACATTGCAGGCGCCTCCTGGGTATACGAATACCGCTATCAGACGCCCAACATGCTCAAGGCTCATTCCGGCTGCTGCCACGCATGCGAGCTCCCTCTGCTTTTCGGCAAGTCCAACGCCTACATCAGTATCGACGATCCCGTATCCCAGAGAGTCGGCGAAAAGATGCGCGAGATCTGGGGCGAGTTCGCCTATAAGGGATCCCTTTCCTGGGCTAAGTTTAAGGACGGCGGCGAGATAAAGGGGATCGATTAAGCAGTTTTGAGGCTCGTTTTCTCAGGATTTCCGGCTAGGGTCCCCCAAGAGCTGAACACCTGTCAAAACCAACAAACAGAGCGTTTTAACATTGTTAAACCCGCTTTTTTATTGCCAAAAGCCACTTTTTTAGCACTTGCCAAAGAATGTGTGCTGAAACTTGTTAATCCCTCTAGTATAATGGGTTTGTAAATCCAACCTTCTTGGAGGTTTTCTCATGGTCGTATCAACAAAAGGACGCTACGCTCTCCGCGTAATGATTGATATCGCAAAATACGGCAAGGACTCTTATGTCACGTTAAGCGGCATCGCCGAAAGGCAGCACCTGTCCGAGAAATATCTCGAGTCGATCATTAAGATGCTCGTAAAAGAAGGCCTGGTTAAGGGCCTCCGCGGCAAGAACGGCGGATACAAGCTCTCCCGCGATGCCAAGGAAATCACTGCATGGGACATCATCTCCGTCACCGAGAACGACTTCTACGTTGTCGCCTGCATGGACCCTTCCGCTCCCAAGTGTGACCGCGAAAGCTCCTGCGTCACTCTCCCGATGTGGAAGGACTTTTCCGCCACGATGAAGGAGTTTTTCGAGAAGTACACTATTGCCGAGCTCGCTGACAAAGAGCAGTAACGCGTTTTATTTACAACAATACCCGGTCGATTAGATATTGAAAAAGGCGCTCCACTTGAGGGCGCCTGTTTCATTTATGCTCAGTTGATCTAAATTGGAATCAGGATCTCTTACAGTCCTCTTTCCTTCAGTCCCTTAACGACATTTACATAGAACTCTCTGATGTCGAAGCCGTCGATGTTCTCGCGGTTTAAGTCGATCATGTCGGCATGGGAGATGCCGCGGAGACCGCGGTTGGTCAGGAAGTGGTAATCAGAACCCCACTTGAAGGATTCTTCGCCGACAAGGCCGTCGTTGTAACCGTCGAAATGCTTGACGAAGTGATAACTCATATTCAAAGGAAACCTGCCGTTTACGGCGTGGTTCAATTTAGAGCCGAAGCTCTGGGTGAAGATGCCGTCGAACTGGTATGCCATCGGCTCCATCTCTTTGTTGAGCTGCTCGACGCCTGCTTTTGTCAGGTCGGTAACTGCCTTGATGAAGTCAGGGTTGGTGTCACCTGCAAGTCTCGCGCCCTTGTTGTATGCTGCTGCGACAGTATTGCGAAGCTTTTCGGGTGCCTTGTTCATCAGGTACTCGGCGAATTCGCAGCCGTGGTGAGGCGTGTTGATGGTCGTAAGTGATGCTACATAAGGCGCCATGCCGAGCATGGAAACGCAGTAGCGTGAATCAAGGCCGCCCTTACTGTGGGCTATAATGTTAACCTTTTCGGCGCCGGTCTCTTCAAGACACTTAACGATAGCTTTCTTAAGCTGCATGGCGCAAGTATGGACGTCGCCTGCTGATTCCTGGCCGCCGTAGTAGATCGTCGCGCCGTTCTTGATGAGCTCGGCGGGGACGCGGCCCCAGTAATTCAAGTGCTCTGAGTCTCTGAAGAAAACGCCGTGGACCATGAGGATCGGGTACTTGGTCTTGCAGATCTGCAGGGCCTTTCTCTCTTCATTTCTCCAGTAACGCTGGCTCTCTTCGCGGACTTCTCTTCCTGCAGTCTTGAATATTATCGAGAGCACGAAAAGATTGGCGATGGGGATCATGCCGCAGAAAAGGCCCAAAAGCCTCATCCTGATGCCGATCTGCTTTGAAGTCAGGTAAACGAGTATGATGCCGACCCAGAAATACAGGTTTAAGATGCCGAACGTGACGCACGCATAGGTGATTATCGCAGGCCAGCCCAGCTGCTCGTGGAAGAACAGCGACACTATAAACGGCGGGATAACGACGAGCAGAGTGAACGGGAATACGGAAAGGATCGTATTGCCGTAAGAGCATGTCTTAAGCCTGAAGCCGGCAATGCCCGAAGCAAAAAAGCCCGGAAACAGGAATCCCATTATGGTTAAGACTACGGTCAAAGCAATGAACCAGTAGCTGAACTGATAAAGAAACGTTGAAAGGCATGCGCCGGTTATGAATATGCCGTCTAAAACCTTTATTGCCGGTCTTTCTTTAAACATCAAAAGACACCTCTTTTACAAGAAATATTACCAGCTTGCGGAATCGCCGTAGTTGTAGTCGTTGTTGCCATTGCCACTGCCGCCGCCGCCGGTACGCTCCTGGTTACCCCTGTTCTGGATCTCACGGATCCTGTCGACAGGAGACTTTGTAGGTTCAGGCTGTCCGTTGCCGCCGTCAGGCTGGTTGCCGCCGTCGTCGCCCGGAGTAGGCGTAGGTGTTCCCTGGCCTTCACCGCCGGGTGTAGGTGTGGGCGTTCCTGTTCCCTCGCCACCTGGTGTCGGAGTAGGTGTATTTGTTCCTTCGCCGCCTGGTGTAGGTGTGGGTGTTCCTGCACTCGGTGTAGGAGTATCACCACTGGGAAGCGGCGGTGTAGGTGTTTCTCCGCCGGGTGTAGGTTCGGGTTGGCCGCTCGGCGTAGGTGTAGGCGTAGGTGTTCCTTCATCAGGTGCAGGTGAAGGACTGGGTGTCGGTGTAGGTGTTTCTGTAGCATCGCCGTCCGGCTTTGATGTCGGAGTGGGCGTAGGTGAAGCACCGTCTTCTTGCTCAGGTGAAGGAGAAGGAGTAGGCGACGGTGTCGGCGTCGGCTCATTTTCGAACTGGTTCTTCAGAGATTCAATGAATGCATTGATCTCGTTATAGAGCTTCTGGGCAGCATAGTAGTGACCGTCGTTATTCTCGGTCGCGCAGTCCTTCTCGGAGAGGATGGACTTTGCTGTCTCGCATGTCTCGATTACGTCCTTATAATTGTCCTCTGTGATTTTGTCGGGATCGATGGGCTTAACGTATGCGAGGGCATAGTTTACTCTGACCTTGCAGTCGTAGGGATCATCGGGCTTGAGGTTCAATGCTGACTGATATTCCTGCTTCGCCTTCTGGTAATCACCTAACTGGAAGAAGATGTTGCCTCTGTTGAAGTGGTTTATATAAGGCTGTGTGAAGCCTAAGAATCCGAGCTCGTTCTGCTGGTAGACTCCTTCGCCGTATCTTTCGATGAGTTTTCTGTTGCCATAGTAATTGATAACCAGGATGGCGAGGAACAGAGCCGTTACGATCCAGACTGCGATCGCGATTTTCTTTAACAGACCGTTACGCATATCTTACGCCCTCCTCTTTACGCTTATGAATTCATAAGCAACAAGGACAGCGAGCGGGATAACGAACCAATAGTAAATGTCTGCATATCCGTACTCTGTTGTCTCTTCTGTCTCAGCATCGAGAAGCTTCATTATGTTTTCGATAGTGCCGTCAAGATCTTCGGGATCGTCCATGTGGACATATTCGATACCAAGATCCAATGAAAGTGACTTGAGGTTCTTTTCGTCGATCTTGGAAACGGCCGGCTCATAAGGATAGTTTCTCTTATCTTCTACGAGTACCCACTCGTCGTGGAGCTCGTCGTAGTAGTGCATCTGGCCGCCCTTTGTTGTGCCGTAGCCCATGATGGCGCCGCCTTCGATTCCCTGTGCGATATCGGAGAAATTATCGAGTCTGTGGTCGTCGGTATTTTCGCCGTCGGAGAGGAAGAATACAACAACGTGACCGTCGTTTAAGAGCTTGGCATCGTTGATCATCTGGCCTAAGAGCTTCTTGCAGCAGTTGATGTTCGTACCTGTTGCGTGATAGTCAACGATGGGCTTTATCGCATCGACGGAATCCTTGATGTATTTGTTGTCGTCCGTGAACGGGCAGATGAGGTTAACGTCATTATTGAAATCGATGATGCAGAACTTGGCACCGACCAGGTTCTTCTGGATGTATTCGATGTCTTCTTTTGCCCTGTCCATACGTGTGCGCTTTTCTTCTTCAAAGCCGTCGACGTCTTCTGCCATCATGGAAAGAGTGTCGTCCAAAACGATGATGCAGTAGCAGTTGAGCTTCTGTCTGATTACCTTGACCTCGTCAGAAATGTACATAGGTCTTAAGTTGATCGCGAAAAGGATCAGCACGATAAGCACCTGACGGACATAAGGCATTACGCCCTTCCTCTTTATTACGAGGAGCGCTACGCAGATGATGGCCATTAACCAAATGGGAATTATCGGATGAAACGTAATCTGGTCCATTTGATCACACTTTCAGGACGAATGCACAAAGCAGCATGAGTGAGATCGATAAGAGCAGTAAGCAGAAGGGCTTTTCCGGGAGCTCGTTTTCGATGATCTCATACTGAGTGTCATCCAATGTTGCCATTTGTTTTTTAAGGTTCGAAACAATATCTGAAACAACGTCTTTGTCTTCGCCGTACCAGAATGATCCGCCCGTATTCTCAACGGTGGACTTCATCATCTGGCGGTCAGCATCTTCCATCATTTCCGTACCGATTCCGAAAACCGTGATGCCTCTTTCCTTTGCCCATTCGCCGGCCTCAGGGAGAGTTACGATCTCTTCCTCGCCGTCTCTGATGGCATTTTCGTTGTCGCTCGTGAAAATGATGATCCTCGTGCGGTCAGGCTTTTCCTCAACGTCGTAGAAGTCAAGGACAGCGCCTGCCAGACCTTCTCCGATGATGGAAGATCCTCTGTCAGGCCAGCCGACGAGCGTACCGTTTTCGAGATATTCGGAAGCCTCCTGATAGTTCGCAGGAGGGATAAGTCTGCCGTTCGTAACGTCGAGTCTCATCGACAGGTAGTCTCTTAATTTTTCGAGCTCTCTGCAGATGTACTGGTAGTCATTGGTAAGCGGACAGAGAAGGCAGGGCGACGTGTTGAAGATAACGATGCCGAATCTCTCGCCGTTCAACTCCTGAACTACTTCGATGAGCTTGTCGATGAGCGTTGCGTTGAGGTTATCTACCGAGCTCGAAATGTCTAAGCAGAGGATGATGTCCCTGTTATAGTTTGCGAGCTGCTTGGATTCAGTTCTGAAAGGGCGCGCCATAAGGAAGCCCGACAAAAGGATGCTCGTGATGATGAGGAAGATCAGGACATACTTAAGTATCCTGTACCAGAAGAGCCTCGTCTTATAAACGGATTCTTTTCTCAGGTATTCCGGCAGATATGCTTTTTTGCCGCCCTTATACTTTTTCTTCATCCCTATCGTGATGAAGACAGTGATAAGGCAGACCAGTGCGACGCCTGCGCAGATATATAAAGCTATAGGACTCTTTAATTCCATTCAGCTACCAATCTCCTTGTTTTCTCCAAAGAAGCCTTAACGTCACCTTCGGATATCTGGTCGAACTCCGGCTGATAGTATTCGCCGATGAGCTTTGCGAGGCCCGCATATTCGGTCCTGCTGATCTCGGCCAATGTAAACTTATCAACTTCGGTTCCTGTTGCTTTATAAACAAACTCTCTGACCACTTTACTCATGCCCTCGTAAGCAGGCCTGATCTTTGTGGGATCTTCGTTATATTTGTTTTCGATCAAAGCAAGCTTATTGATGTACTCGGCCTTGAGCTTTCCGATATCCTGCTTAACGAAAACAGGCTGCTCAACAGGCTGCTCCACGGGCTTTTCCTTCTTCTTAACATCCTTTACGAGGTTATATATGAGGAAAAGTACGATAGCTACGGTGAGCGCTGCAAGAACGGCTGCCGTAATGACTATCGGAAGCGTAGAGAAATCAAATAATCTTCTCAAATTTACCGTCGTAGGCATATATCAGTTCACCGTCTTGTTCTTCTCTAATAATTCCGCGATCTTGCCGTCGACCCTGTTTGCGGTATCGACCTCGACCCACGGGATTCCGTATCTGTTAAGTTTTGCGATAGCTACCTTCTGCCTGTCCTCCTGGAGCTTTTTCTGCTGCTTCTGGATGGCCTTGCTCTGCGAAATGAACGGCGGGATGTAGCCTGCGTCGTCGACATTATAGACTTTCTTTCCGAAAATATCCGCGTCGCTGACATTTATGAGGAGCACGTCATGGACCATCGTAATCTGTCCCAGGAGATTATCCTGAAGGTTTAAGATGCCCTCTGTATCCGTGACCATGACAACGATCATGCGCCTTTTGATGTTGTGCATTATATATTTGAGGATGCCGTTTAAGTCAGACTTGTTCGTGGGCGTAAGGCACTTGGCATAGCCCTCGAGCAGGAATTCGAGATTCAAAAATCCTGTCTTAAAAGGAGATCTCTCCATCTTTTCGTCGTGATAGTAGAGGCCGGAAACATAGTCGCCGTTGTCGGTAACCATGTAAGCCAATGTGCCGCCGGACATGAGAGCTACCTCGCCCTTCTGTTCGCCGGTCTTGGTCTCTGCGAGCATTCTCCTGTTGGCATCCATTACCAGCATGATGTTGTGTCTCTTCTCGGCGATGTACTGCCTGATGAGGACCTTCTGGGATCTGGAAGTAGCCTTCCAGTCGATGTCCTTGATATCATCTCCGGGCACGTACTCACGGAGCTCATCGAAATTCATACTTCTACCCTTGTAGATAGAATTGTATGAACCGTCGAGAACTCTGCTCGTCGCCTTGTCCGTGGCTATCGTCTTATAACGCTTAAGCCCGAACTTAATTTTCGAGACGTAGTCTAGATTCATGGAGTAACGATTGCTCCGACAATAGCATCGATGATGGACTCTTCCTTAACGCCGTCTGCGATAGCGGCGAAGTTAAGCATGATCCTGTGACGCATTACTTCGTGGCGCATTGCCTTAACGTCGTCAGGTGTAACATAAGCTCTGCCCTGGATGAGCGCAACTGCCTTGGAAACTTCCATGAACGCGATGGCTGCACGTGTGGAAGAACCCATTGCAACATAGTCTGCCAGGTTAGCGGAAATGTATCTCTTCGGATCTCTCGTTGCCTGAACGATATCAACGATGTACTTCTTGATAGCAGGTGAGATATAAACTCTCTTGCAGAGGTCCTGTAAGAACTCGATATCTTCGATAGTAGCAACAGCGTTTGTGCCTCTGAAGACATCGCTCTCGATCCTGTTCAGGATCTCGACTTCCTCATTGGTATTAGGATATGTGATGATCTCCTTCAAAAGGAATCTGTCCTGCTGCGCTTCGGAAAGCTCGTAAGTACCTTCCTGCTCGATAGGGTTCTGTGTAGCGATAACGATGAAAACCGGCGGGAGCTTATATGTCTGGCCACCGATACTGATGGATCTCTCCTGCATGGCTTCGAGCATCGCAGACTGTGTCTTTGCAGATGAACGGTTGATCTCGTCCAAGAGAAGGAAGTTGGCATAAACAGGTCCGATCTTTGTCTCGAACGTGTTATTTGTCATGTTGAATGTCTGCGTACCGATGATGTCGGAAGGCAGAAGGTCAGGCGTACACTGAACTCTCGAAAAAGATCCGCCTACAGCTTCAGTCATGACCTTTGCTGCAGTAGTCTTTGCAAGACCCGGAACGGACTCCAAAAGGATATGACCGTTGGCGATCATGGAAACAAGGAGCGATACTCCGAGCTGTGACTGACCTACGATCTTGGAGTTGTAGTAAGTCCTGATTTTGTTAATGATGGCGCCTGATCTTGCCAGCTCATCAACATTGATGTTCATTACGAGTTGTTCAGCCATAAAAACCTCTCATTCCTGTGCATTGGAACATGTTATCTTTGGGTCCTCCGACGGCGCTCCGCCGGGCTCTCCGCCCTTGTCTTTTCGGCATTTTGTGTCCCTTACGCACGATACCGTAAAAATATTTTGACTTGCTTATTATACTATCTAAACCGCATTTTTCTATTAATTTTGTGTTAATGCTTCAGTTTTGCGCCGTTTAGAGGCGCTGGCGCTGTTTCCTTGGTGTGCCGTTTGTTTTTATGGGGTGCCGTTTTTCACAGCGCCGTTTTACTTCCACGGGGTCCCGTTTTCGTTCACGAGTTCATATTTATCGAGCTTGTCGAACCGCATGATCGCAACGGTCACCTTGCCTTCAAAGGCCGGATTGTATTCATAATCCGCGAGCGACGGCAGGAACTTCAATACCTTTTCATCTATACGAAGATACCCGTCAACCATCAGGTTCGTATCGTAGACCTGCAAAATGAAGTACTTGGCCTGCCCGTAAGATTTCTTCATTTCATCGGTCAGATACTTTTCGACTTCGATACCATTCTTATTGCAGAACACCAGGAGCTTGTCGTAGCTGTCAAAAGACATATTCTGGCCGATAAGGTCCTTGCCTCCGTAAGGAACGTTTACAATGCTCGTATTCAGTGACAAGTAAAAATCTTCATTTACCGCGCCCTGCTTACGTACTAAGCTTTCCGCCTTTTTCTGGGCCGCCTTAAGATTCTTGTCGTCGGTCGTCATGGTCACATCACCGGTCTTTAAGATAAGGACCTCCTGATTCGTCTCCGGATCGAAGAACTTAAACATGTAAGAGCCCATGTCTTTGGCGGTGCTCTTTTCTTCGGTCTTAACATCGGGATCGATCTTTTTGCAGATGTCGTAAAGATCCTTCAGTTTATTTGTGCTTATGTGAGTCGCCGGCTCCGCATACGCCTTCAGATACTGTACCGCGAGATCCCTGCCGTTCTTATCGATTGCCGTTCCCGGATCGTTCTCGAAAGTATAGACATCGCCGTTATTAAGGAACAGCATTTTCACCGACTGGTATCCCCATGCCATATTGCCGTACTCGTATGAGAAAAGGATGTAGTCCTCACCTGCTTCAGGTACTGCAAGCTTCTGAGCTTTTGTAGTTTTGGTGTTTGTGGTGGTGCCGGAGGTTTCGGCGGTGGTTTCAGTGGTGGTTTCAGTGGTGGTTTCGGTATTGTTTCCGGCAGTGTCTTCGTCAGAAGTGCCTTCTGTCTCTTCATCGCTCGGCTCATTCTGTTCAATTACCGTATTTTTGGACTCGTCTCCGCCGTTATCATTCGCGGAATCCGTGCTGCAGGCAGTAACACCCGCTATAAGAGATGCTATAAGCAACGCCGATATCAGTCTGTTTTTAAGCATAGTAATCCTCCCCTGGAATTTCCTATATACCTTTATAACAGATGTGGATTTAAAAATGTTGCAGTGGCTTTTGTATTTCGTTCCCGCGTGTTTAAAAATCTTGCAAAAGTCCGGCACTGCCCGAAGTTCTTCATGACTTTTCATCAAAAATCATCATTTATTCCAGCAAACATCTGGCACTGCCGGATTTCTGCGTGATTTTCTTAGTGAATACGGCTTCTGATACGGCTGCCGCCGCATTAATGACCGTATTTTCGGCCCAAAACCAGCAAAAGTACGGCAAAAAGGACGGCTATAGCCGCACTTTTTACCGCTGTTTTTGCGTTTTAAGGCCATTTGAGCGGCATTTTGGACGGATGTAGCCGTTCGTTTTACCGCTCGTTTCTGCAGTATCAGGCCATTTGAGCGGCGGTTTGAACGGCAGTGACGCTCGTTTTGCCGCTCGTTTCTGCCAGGGCATAAAATCCAGGCGGAATTTCAGGCAGTGCCGGGATTCTGTACCCCACAAAAAAACCGCCGCATGGGTTTGCGGCGGCTGGAGGTAAAGTGCATTCCGGGTATTCGGGTGACCGGAAAACATTATTATGAAAGAACGGGTTATTAAGAATCTGTTGTAACTGCTCCTTCGTCAGCGGTTGAGGCTGTGCGCTCAGCGGCTTCATTCGCGGCCTCTTCAATGGCCTTTTCGAGATCTGCCTGGGCCTTTGCCAAAGCCTCGTCAACTTCATGTGCCTTAACCTTAACAGGAGCTTTCCTCTTTGATGCCTTATCCTTTGTAACGATATCGAATACAACGGCAGCGAGGAGTACCAGACCTTTAACGATCTTGATCCAGTTCTGGTCAACACCGATGAGGGACATGCCCTGGTTGATGACACCGATCAATGTAGCGCCGACTACCATTCCAATGATGGTTCCTGCACCACCGTAAGCGGAAACGCCGCCGACGATACAAGCTGCGATAGCATCAAGCTCGTATTCCTGACCTGCAAAGGAGTTTGCGGCACCTGTTCTGACTGTTACGATCAAAGCGGCGATAACTGTGAGGAGCGCCATATTGAGGTAAGCAAAGAACATTACGCGCTTGTTGTTGATACCGGAAAGTCTTGCTGCTTCGGCATTGCCGCCGACTGTCATGAAGTGACGGCCGATGACTGTCTTCTCTGTGATGATTCCGTAGATGATGAGGATGCCTGCGATCCAGAGGACTACTATAGGAAGACCTCCGTCATATGCGAACTCGATAGCAAAGAACATGATTACGAGACCGATGATGGTGCTCTTAAGGATAGTGAACCATTTAGGTTCTACATCGTAGCCCTTAATAACCTTTGCGTGGCGTGATCTCATGTTGAGGAAGAAGATTGCGCCAACAGCCAAAGCACCGATCACAACGCAGGGAATATTAATTACGCCCCAGTCTGTCTCGAAAAGTCTTCCGCTGAAGATATCAGACAACTCGCCTGCTGCAACAGTGTTAGGAAGAGAGATTGCGTTTGTTTCAGATGCCTTTGTAAGAATCTGTGTACCAAGGCCACGGAAAGCGAGGTAGCCTGCGAGGGTTGCGATCCACGGAGGTATTCTTACGTAAGCGATGAGGTAGCCGAGGAGTGAACCGTATGCGACACCTACGCCTAAAGCGATAAGGAGAACGACCGGAACAGGGTAGCTTGAGGTGATGATTCTGTTTTCGACGGAGAAAAGTCCGACGATCGCACCGACGAAGCAAACGACTGAACCAACGGACAAGTCGATGTTACCACCGGTAAGCATACACATGAGCATACCTGCACCGAGGACGAATACGTAAGCGTTCTGCTCGATGAGCGAAGTTACGATCGACGGTTCGAGCATGTTGGTGCTCTTGAGAGTAAACGCTAAGATAACGAATAAAACGTAAATTCCGAAAAGTGCTATTGTCATTACGTTCTTTTTGAGAACATTCTTCATGCTGAAGTCATTCATACGTTAGCACCTCCCTTCTCTGAAGCTGCAACATTCTTGGCCTTCTTAGCTCCCTTTCTCTTCATCTGCATCATGACGTCGAAGAGAACTGCGAGGATAAGAACGATACCCTTAACAACCTTCTGATAGTTGACAGGTGTGTCTGCGATGGACATGCCCTGGTTGATGATACCCATCAAAGCAGCACCGATGATAACACCGCCGATGGAACCAGTTCCGCCGTATGCGGAAGCGCCGCCGATGAAGCATGCTGCGATAGCGTCCATTTCGAAACCTACACCGATCGTAGGGCTGGCCTTCTGGCCTCTTGCGATTACGAGGATACCTGCAAGACCTGCGAGGACACCCATGAGTGTGTAAGCGCTGAACATAACCTTTCTGGTATCGATACCGGAAAGTCTTGTAGCCTTTTCGTTGCCGCCGACAGCATAGAGGTTTCTACCCAATGTTGTCTTTGTTGTGATGTAAGCAAAGATTCCGAGTACGAGGGCGATCCAGACGAATGCTGTAGGAATACCCTTGTAGCAAGCGAGCTTATATCCGAACCATACGATAACAGCTGCGATGATGATCGTCTTGATGATAACTGTAATGATGTTATCTACCTTATAGCCCTTGCTGATAAGTCTTGCGCGGTTGATGAATGTGAAAAGAACGAGTCCGATCGCAAGAAGGATTGCGAAAACCATACAAGTCTTATTAAGAGTTGTATCTCCGATAACGATCGGCTTGCCTACTTTTGCAAGGAAATCAGGGATGTAGCAGGAATCGCTGCCGCCGAAGAAGTTTAGGAATGACTTGTTCTCAACAGGAACGTCCTTACCCTGCATGATGATGTTAGCGAGACCTCTGAACGCGAGCATGCCTACGAGTGTAGCGATGAAAGGAGGAACCTTTACATATGCGATCCAGAAACCGTGCCAGATACCGACTACGAGACCGATGAAGAGCATTACTGCTACTGCAACGGGCCACGGTATATTCTTGTCCATAATGATGGCACCGATACTGCCTGCAAGACAGATTACGGAACCTACTGAAAGATCGATGTTACCGCCGGTAAGGATGCAGAGGAGCATACCTGTTCCGAGTACGAAAACGTATGCGTTCTGCGAGATCAAACTGTCGATGTTCATCGGGATTAATGTCTTACCGCCTGTGATGAAGTAGAACGCGATGACTACGATAACAGTAGCGATAAGCATCATGTATTTACGCAAGAAATTTATAACTTTATTTCCGCCCATATTTATGCCTCACTTCCTTTGCCGTCAGCGCTATTCTTCTCACCGCTTACACCTACGATGCAAGCCATGATGTTTTCCTGTGTTGCTACGGCAGCATCCATCTCGCCTACGATCTTAGCCTGGTTCATGATGTAGATCCTGTCGCTCATTCCGATAACTTCAGGAAGCTCGGAAGAGATCATGATTACTGACTTGCCTGCTTTTGCGAGATCGTTGATGATGCAGTAGATTTCATACTTGGCACCTACGTCGATACCTCTTGTAGGTTCGTCAAGAATGAGAACATCCGGATTAGCAAACATCCACTTAGCGAGGAGGACTTTCTGCTGGTTACCGCCTGAGAGATTGCCAACGAGCTGCTCGACAGAAGGTGTCTTCGTTCTGAGCTTGCCGACGTATTCCTGTGCAACTGCTGTCTCCTGATCCTTATCAATGAAGATACCCTTGCTTACGCCCTTAAGATTAGCAAGTGTCGTATTTCTCAAGATAGAGTTGGACAAAACGAGTCCGTTACCCTTACGGTCTTCCGTAACATAAGCAAGACCTGCTTCGATAGCCTGCTTAGGGCTCTTTAATACTACCTGTTCTCCTCTGAGCTTTAAGGTGCCGGAAATACCGATACCGTAGGATCTTCCGAAAACACTCATTGCAAGCTCTGTTCTGCCTGCGCCCATGAGTCCGTAGATACCTACGACTTCGCCTGCACGTACGTTAATGTTAACTCCGTCGCAGACCTTTCTCTCGGAGAATTCAGGGTGATAGACTGTCCAGTCTCTGACTTCCATCATGACGTCACCCAAAGCAACATCGTGACGCTTCGGGAAACGGTCAGTGATTTCACGGCCTACCATGCCCTTGATGATCCTCGTCTCAGAGATATCATCAACTGCAGCGTCGAGTGTCTCGATCGTGGAACCGTCTCTTACAACCGTGATCTTATCTGCTACATAAGAAACTTCGTTGAGCTTGTGGGAGATGATGATCATCGTCATTCCCTCGCTCTTAAGCTTCTTCATGAGGTCAAGAAGTGCTCTTGAATCTGTTTCGTTAAGTGAAGAAGTAGGCTCGTCCAGGATAAGGAGTCTGGCATGCTTAGCCAAAGCCTTAGCGATCTCAACGAGCTGCTGCTTACCTGTACCAATATCTTTAATAAGTGTTTTCGATGAATCTTCAAGACCTACCATCTCGAGGTACTTGTCTGCCTCTGCATAGGTCTTATTCCAGTCGATACACCATTTACTTCCCTGTTCATTTCCGAGGAACATGTTCTCGCCGATCGTCATGTAAGGGATCAGCGCGAGCTCCTGGTGGATGATAACGATTCCCTTTTTCTCGGAATCTTTAATGTTATGAAATTCGCAAACTTCGCCGTCGTATATAATGTCGCCTTCGTAGGTGCCATGCGGATAGATACCGCTGAGAACGTTCATCAATGTCGATTTACCGGCACCGTTCTCGCCGACCAGCGCGTGAATCTCCCCCTCTTCAACACTAAGGTTGACGTTGTCGAGAGCTTTAACGCCCGGAAAAGTTTTGGTTATGCTATTCATTTGAAGCAAAACTTTTGCCATGTGTCGCCTCTTTCGTAAGTTTTAAAAAGTTTTTTGTTTTAAGTTCTGAATTTTTTCTGAGTTTGTTTGCAGAAATGCTGTAGTGTTCGAGTTAAAGGTTAGCCCCAATATACAGGCGGGGTTTCCCCCGCCTGCTTTAGGGCTGATTAGTTAAAAATTACAAACCAACGTCTTCTGCCTTGTAGTAGCCGGAATCGATGAGGATCTTCTGGATGGAATCCTTATCAGCGAATACAGGGTCGCAGAGGTAAGAAGGAACTTCCTTCTTGTTGTTGTTGTATGTGTTGTTTGTCTCAACTGTCTTGCCTTCAAGGATCTGGTTAACCATTGTAACTGTTCTCTCAGCGAGTGTACGTGTATCCTTGAATACGGACATTGTCTGCTTACCAGCGATCATGTGCTTAACAGAAACGATATCACAGTCCTGACCAGTGATTACAGGCCACTGACCGCCTCTGCCTTCGCTGTTGTAACGAGCGTCAAGAGCTGTAACAACGCCCTGAGCTGTAGAGTCGTTGGAGCAAAGCCATGCGTCGATGTTCTTGTCTGCATAGTTGGAGCCGATGATGTTCTCTGCTCTAGCCTGTGCTGTAGCGGAAGCCCACTCAGGTGTAGCAACAGAGTCGAAATCTGTCTGGCCGGAAACGCAAACGAGCTTACCGGAATCGAGGTAAGGCTTAAGAACGTCCATAGCACCGTTGAAGAAGAAGCCGGCATTGTTGTCGCCAGGGTCACCAGCTGTGAACTCGATGTTGAAAGGACCAGCTGCGTTATCAAGATCAAGAGCCTTCTTTACGAATTCGCCCTGAATCTGACCAACCTTGTAGTTGTCGAATGTTGCATAGTAAGCAACGTTCTCGTTGTCCATGATGAGACGGTCATAAGCGATAACAGGAATATTCTTCTTAGCTGCCTTATCGAGAGCCTGGCTGAGTGAAGAAGACTCGATAGCTGCGATTACGAGAACCTTGCAGCCTGAGTTGATCATGTTCTCTACCTGTGAGAGCTGCTGATCGGGCTTGTTACCTGCATACTGAAGGTCTACTTCGTAGCCAGCTGCTTCGAACTTTTCCTTCATGTAAGCGCCGTCCTGATTCCATCTCTGAAGGTCCTGTGTAGGCATTGAAACGCCAACCTTCTTCTTGCCGGAACCAGCGCAGCCTGTCAATGCAGCACATGCGATTGCAGCGCAAAGAATTGTTCCAAGAATTTTCTTAAACATTGAGAAATTCCTCCTATTAGTAGTATCGGCATTTACTGCCACATACAACTTAACATTGGGTATATAGGAATTGCATATCGACATTCTTGATATTTTTGGCAAGTTGTCATAAGGTTCGGCACGTTTTTAGCACAATTATGTGTTCGATATTACCAAATTATCAAGATTGTGCTAAATACAACAAAAATGCCACAAACGTAATATTTGTATGGAAATTGATTATATTAAAACGCGCGCGCGTGAAGGACTGCCGGGCTGGTGTTTTCGAAAAGGCAGGCACAAAAAAATCCCGGACCCTTATGCGGATCCGGGATCAATGGTTTCTGCTAAAACGGCTGCTTACTTATAGATTTCCTCTTTTAAGTGGAAGCCGCTCTGGATGATCGTGGTGTCCAGGTTTTCTTTGGTAACGCCTGTGGGTTCGATCGCAACATAAGGAATATCCTGTGTGCCGTCGAAAAACGTATCAGTGTCATTAGGTTTCTGGCCGTTTGCGAGCTGGACGGCATATTCGGCAGCGAGGTGTGCGAGGTTTTCAACAGGCTTATAAACAGTTACGAGCTGGGTGCCTTCGACGATCCTCTGGCACGCTTCGAGATCTGCATCCTGGCCGGTTACATAGATCTTGCCGGCATAGCCGCGCTCGGCAAGAGCGTGGATTACTTCGCCTGCGAGCGCATCGTTACCACACATGATCGCATCGGCCTGGCTTACTTCATCGAAATTGGCATTGATGAATTCGTAAGCAAGCTCCGGTTTCCAGTTCTCGCAGTTGTACTTCAGCGTGATATTCATGTTGTGCTCGGCACAGACGGAATCAAAGCCGGCCATAACCTGAGGCACGTTGTTGTCGGATTCGGGTCCCATAATCTCGACGATCGTGCCGCCGTCCGGAACCTTGCTGCAGACCGCTTTTGCCATTTCGCGGCCGACGGTTTCGTTGTTGAAAGATATGTAGAGATCGGCATTGGCATTCATAACGAGACGGTCGTAGCAGATGACCGGAATGCCTTTATTCTTGGCCTCTTTGAGGACATCAGCGAGAGCGACGGCATCGGCAGTGATAATGACGATCGCGTCAACTCCGATCTCGATAAAATACTTGATGTGGGAGATCTGCTTTTCGACGTCACCGCCTGCAGACTGGACATTTACTTCGGCGCCAAGGTTATTTGCGGTCGATACGAAAACGTCGCGGTCACGGGTCCAGCGCTCGATAACAAAAGAGTCGAAAGACAGTCCGATAAGGACATTGTCGCTTTTTGTGGTAGGAGTAACTTCTTTTTTCTCCGGTGTATTGCAGCCGGTGCAAAGAAGGAGCGATATGGCCATTAAGGCCGCAATTATCCTGGTTAAAACCCTGCGCATTATCTTCTTCCCTCCTTGTACTCGGTCGGAGTGACACCCGTATGTTTTTTAAAGATACGGGAGAAATAGTTCGGATCTGAATAACCGACCTCCGAGCAGATCTCCTTCATGGACTTGTTCGTGCCCTCTAAAAGTTCTCTTGCCCTTGCAACCCTGACACCTGTCAGATAGTCGGTAAATGTAACGCCCGTCTGCGTCTTAAAGACCTTGCTGAAATAGAACGGACTGATATCGTACATGCCGGAAAGGTCATCCAGAGAGATATCGTCTTTGTAGTTCTGATCGATATATTTCTTGGCCTTTTCTGCAACATCTTCTGTCTTTGCGGCATTGGCCGTATTGATCATGTTGACGGCACGCTCGATGTGCGAGAGGAACCAGAGGCGGAGCTCATCGTAGCTCTTCATCGAATTGATCTCAGGCAGGTACTCGCTTCTGGACATAAAGTGGTAAACGTGACCGCCGTTGCCGTATGCAAGACGCTCACCCCAGAGGACGAATTCCAATACCTTAAGGCAGATGTCGGACATGGCACCGCCGGAAGACTTCTCCATCCAGTCAAAGAAGAGATTTGCCTGCTCCTGCGCTCTTGCGACATCGCCCTGTGCGATGGCATCGAAAAGCGCCTTTTCGGTCTTGAGCGGATAGTCAGTATCGTATTCGCAGCCTTCGGGAAGGTCAACGGCTTCAGCTACAGTCTGCTTTGTCTTAACCAGGATAGAGAGCGCCTCGCTGTAGGAATCCGCCATGTTTTCGAGGGGCTTTACGGGACCTATTCCGATACGGAAATCGATGCCTAATGCTTCGGATAATTCCTGCTGCGCGTTGTTCGCGGAATCGACGATCTTCTGGTATTCCTCAGGTGTCAGAGAGCTCTTTGCGCAAGGGATCAGGACAGGGATCTTGTTGCCCATGACAGAGCCTGTGATGCACTTGAAATTGTCGGAGATTACGAGCAGGACAGTCTCATAATTCTTCTGTGTCTTGACGCTCGCAGGGACCGCGCCGCGCATATATCCGCCAGGTTCCCTTTCACCGCTTACGATGGCAAGCATGAGGCCGTACTTTTCATCGATCTCAAGAAGCCTTTTATATTCTTCGATATTTTCCTTGAAATGCTCGTGCGATAAGAGGTCCTGGATCAGGCCGTTTTCGATGATCGGGACGATGGAATCGAGCTTTTCCTTGATCTCCAGCTCTCTTTTGCGCTGCTCTCTGACGCGGTCGACTTCTTCCATCGCTTTTTTGAGGACAGCGACGATCTGGCCCTTGTCGAAAGGCTTGTTGATGTAGTCGATAACGCCAAGTGTTAATGCCTGCTTGGCATAGTCGAATTTGTCGTAAGCTGAGATGATGACGAATACGATGTTGGGGTTGGTCCTTCTGATCTCCTTCATAGCATCGATGCCGTTGATTCCGGGCATCCTGATATCCATGAATGCGATGTCAGGGCGCACCTCGTCGGCAAGCTCAATTACATGTCTTCCGGTCTTTGCTTCGAACGTCTCGAACGTTCCCGGAAATTCCTTATCTACTATGAACTTGAGCGATTCTCTTACGATGCCCTCATCATCGGCGAGCATGAGCTTATACATTTTGGTCCTCCAACGGTATCTTTATCGTTACGTGTGTTCCTTCGTTCTTGCGGCTCTTCATCTCGAAAACTTCCCTGTTGTTGTAGTAAAGATCGAGCCTCGACATAACATTTGTTATTCCTACACCTCTTGTCTCAGAGGGCTTTTTCTCGTGATTCATGATCTTCTCGATGATCTCTTCGTCCGTGCCTATGCCATTATCACTGACCCTGATGCAGCACATATTGTTCTCGCGGTAAACGGAGAGCGTGACCTTGCCCTCGCCGGGCTCTAAGTCCTTGATGCCGTATTTTATTGAGTTTTCGACCAGAGGCTGGATGATCATGGACGGAACCATGACGTTTAAAAGGCTCTCGTCGATGTCCTTTTCGAAAAGCATCTCTCCGGCGAATCTTACGTTCAGGATATACATGTATGAATCAACGAGTTCGATCTCTTCCGAGAGCTTTACCGTCTCGGAACTCTTCTTAACGTTATAACGGAAGAAGTCTGCCATGTTCCTTATGTATTCAACGGTCCTGTCAGCACCTTCCATCATGGCGAGCTGCGCACCGGCATTCAAAGTATTGAACAGGAAGTGCGGGTTGATCTGCGACTGCAGATATTTAAGCTGCGCATCCTTAAGGTGCGTTTCCATGAGGAGGTTTTTCTCCTTCATCTCACTTTCCGTAATGAGCTGCGTCCTGATACGCGCGATGTAGTCCTTGATGGACGCAAGCATCTCGTTAAACGCTCTCGTAACCTTACCGACTTCGTCTTCGGAATAAACTTCCAGAGGCTCAACGTTTTCGGGTGAGCCCTGGGAGATCTCATCGGCCTTTGCAGAGAGCCTGGTAAGAGGTCTCGTGATCGTACTCGTGAGGATTACGATGAGGAGGACGTTCATGACCGATGCGACTACGAAAATGAGGACGCTCATGAATTCCGTATATTTAAGCGAATTTACGAGCGCCATATATGTCTCGGAGTTCGTTTTGAACTGGTCGTTGTTGACCGAATAGATATAGGTGTTGAGGTAGTCTTTGATCCTCGTGCACTCGTTATATTTTGCAGTGTATTCATCGATGTTCCTGCCTCGCTTTGCCTGCACTGCCTCGTCCGCATAAGAGAGATAGGTATCGATCATGTTTCTGATGTCGCGCTCCGAGAGCCTTATATTGTTGTCGGTAACATTGGAATTGAGCTTGCGGCTCATGTTCTTGATATCAAGCGAAGCCGCATAATAGAGCTCGAAATCATCGGTTCCCTTAGTCTCCAAAAATCCCGTAAGACCCTGGTGAGTCTTGTTTAAGCTGTCGGAAAGCTCATTCAAGCTGATGTTGCTGGCGAATACCGAGTTGATCTTATCGAGCGCCTGGTTCAGGTTTACGTAAATGAAAACATTGACGCCCATCGCAATGAACGACGTCGCAAGGAATACCGCAACGAGCTTACGGGAGATCTTCATGTTGGCAAAGAAATTAGCCCTCATTCTCATCGCCCTCCGAATTGTAATCATCCAGATTCAAGCGCGTGATCTTTTTGACCATTGTCGTGCTGTAGTCACTTACGTATCCGGTATCGTTAAACTCGTTAAGTGCATTTACGCTCTGCATCGCAAGAGCCTTTGTATCGATAGTGAATGTCGCGTATACGGAACCTTTTTCGATGGCTTTCCTGATCGTCTCAGAGTCGTAATATCCAAGGATCTTGGTCTTTCCTACGAGGTTCTTTTCGACGATACACTGGATAGCGCTCTCGGTGATCTTATCGTTCAGGCATATGATGACATCGGGCATTTTATTGAGTTCGTCCAGTGTCTTCATGATGTTTTCTTCTGATGTGAACTGTGAGGAAGTATCGATGTCCTTTGAAGATATCGCAACGAATCTTCCCGTAAGAGGCTTTTGAATAGCCTGGATTATGAAGTCATCGGAACTGCCGTTCTTCAGGACAAGCACCGACAAAGGATAGTTTACAGTCGAGATCTCGGTCAGGGCGTGGCCGTATTCGGTGCCCAGATCGTATTGGTTAAGACCGATAAAACTCTTTCTCTCTGAACCCTCGCTGTCTGATAAGACCGTAACGACCGGAATGCCTGCAGCATCGGCTTTCTTAATGAGTTCTATTGTCTCTTCGGAGTTATCGCCCTCTAAAATGATCCCGTCCACTTTGGAGCTGATCGCAATATTGATTCTGTCCGATTTCGAATAAGTCGTCGAAAGGTTTTGCCCTGTCATCTCGACATAGCAGCCGTTCTCCTTGGCATACTCTGAAATCTCTTTATAAATACGGTTCGACAGCTGGCTGTCCGGATCCTCCGCAATATAAGCATAGAGCCTGGGATACTGTGTATAGACTTCCTCCTGGACCTCGCCAATGCGCCTGATCATCTCCCTGTAGTAGATAAGTCCTACGACAGTCAAGAAAAAAAGGGCGAGCACGATGCCCGCCAGAACCGTAGCCGCGATTCTGCTATTTGAGACTTTTACTTCAGAGCGTTTCATGGTGATAATTATACTCTATAGATTTATTGTGCGCATTATATATAGACGGGCGTTGTTGGTTACGCCCGCCATAAGACCGTTACCGTTGGAAAACCATTACGCTTTTGAGCTTATTCCGCGCCGTCTCCGAACACCGCTTCGCCGTTATTCAAGTCATCGAACATCTTCTTAACGGAAGGCGCGTTCTTGGTAAGCTTCTTAATGGAAAGATCGTCAGTTTTGTCACCTGCAATCCTTAAGTATTTCTCAGATGCCAACAGATCTGCCTTTGTCTTCTCTAAAGCCTTTATGGCTTTGTCGATCTCATCGATTGCTGCTCCGAACTTATCATTGGCCAGTTTATAGTTGCGCCCGAAAGCATCCTTAAAAGCCTGCATGTTGGCCTCAAAATTGACGAGATCGAGCTGCTGGTTCCTCACGATGGCAAGTTCCTTCTGATACTGCAGGGAATTGAGTGCAGCGTTCCTCAGAAGCGTGATCATGGGGATAAAGAACTGCGGCCTTATAACATACATCTTCGGATACTTGTAAGAGACGTCAACGATACCATTATTGTAGAGATCGTTATCTGCTTCAAGAAGCGATACAAGAACCGCATATTCACAGCCCTTTTCATTCCTGTCCTTATCGAGTTCTTTGAAGAAATCCTCATTCTTGTGCTTGGACGCAGTGGTATCCATCTCGTTCTTCATCTCGAACATGATCGAAATGAATTCCTGGCCTTCATCAAAATCCCTGAAGATAAAATCACCTTTGCTGCCGGTGCCGCTTACTGTATTGTCTTTCTCGAAATAAGCATTGGGGAATGCGGTCATACGGAGGCTGTTGAACTGGATCTGGCAGTGCTGCTCCAGACTCTCGCCCACCATCTTCGTGGACTGGCGCGCCTTGAAATCCTTATACTGCTCAATCTGCTCATCCTTGAGCTTAAGCTCGTTCTTGTATCTCTCCTCGAGATTCTTTTCCTTAAGTTCGCTCTCAGTCTTCTGGTTAGCGAGCTTGCTCTTAAGCTCGATCACAGAAGCATTGATGTCAGCGATCTCCTTATCCTTGTCACGGACAGCTTCGGTGATCGCAAGCTTCTTTTCGGAGTCGCCCATGGCAAGCTGGTTCTTGAGCTTCTGGATCTCCATATCCTTATTTGCGATCTCTTTGTCCTTATCCGAAATAGTCTCAGCAAAGGACTTCTCCTGCTGCATCTGCGCCATCTTAAGATCGCTCTTGTTCTTATCTTCCAATTCCTTTGCACGCTTATGAAGTTCTTCTTCAAAAGCTTCGTTCCTGACCTGGCTTAAGAGCTCGGCATAACCGGACTCATCGACCTGGAACACTTCTCCACACTTGGGACACTTGATCTCATGCATACTGATAATCCTCCCTGCTCAAATCTTTATGCCCCTATTATAATTCATAACGGAGTCCGATATGCGGCCAATAAACGGACTGATATTGGTCAGCACAAGGACAGCACAAGGACTCCGCACATAGAATTATCCTCTTTTATTCCTTATGCCTTCTGGCGAAATCATCGCGGATCTCAGAGAGCATCTCGTCGGAATCGAAAGCGGCTGCCATTTCCTGTGCCGAACCGCATGCCCTTGCGCAGGAAACCATCTTGGACATCATCTTGTAGTTGAGCTTCGTGCCCGCTTCATCGCATTCGTATCTTACCGCTCTGCTCCTGTCGATACCGAACTGGTTTGCAACGCTTATGGCATCGATGTTTGCGCCCAGGAAAATGAACTCCCAGCCGTATTCTTTCTTCTGTCTTTTGACCATCTTTTTGACATTGTCATAGGTATATTCCCTGCTGGAATTCTCCATGCCGTCTGTCGTGATGATGAAGAGCGTCTTTTCCGGAACATCCTCATCTCTCGCATATTTATGGACATTTCCGATGTGATGGATCGCACCGCCGATAGCATCCAGGAGCGCTGTCGAACCTCTGACAAAATACTCCTTTTCAGTGATGGGTTCGATCTTTGTAAGCGGTACTCTGTCATGCAGGACTTCTGTCTCGTTATCGAAAAGGATCGTCGAGATAAGAGCCTCGCTCCCTTCATTCTTCTGCTTTGCGATCATGGAGTTGTAGCCTCCGATCGTGTCCTTCTCCAAACCACCCATTGAACCGCTGCGGTCCAGGATAAATACGATCTCTGTTAATCCCTTTTTCATTTTATTTTCCTCACTTTCTGCCCGCTGTGTATGGGGCCTGATACTTTTTCTTCCCGCCGTTATTTCGTCAGCGGCTGTTTTGTTGTGGCTTCAGTATAGGAGGAAAATGAGGGCTTAAGGTCGCCCGGGAAGCGACATTTTTTGGCAGCAGATCTGCTAAAGGCAGGCTGCAAAACACTGGTCAACTTTTCAGCTAGCAAAAATCGAAAAACAGCTAGGCAAAAAGTTGGATTTTGCGAAAATCCAGCTTTTTTGCTAGCTAAATCCGGAAAACTGCTAGCTAAAAAGTTGACTGTCCTGTGATCGGCGGCGTGCCCGCCTAAATCAATATTGCCTAACTCGTGACCTTTTAATAAGGCAGATAGAAGGTATAATAAAAAGGCAAATCACTCATGGGACGGTAATAGGGATGAAACGCACGAACCGGTTTGTGGCGCTTCTTCTGGTGCTTTCCGTGGCACTTGGAATGGCAGGCTGCAAAAAGGACAAGCAAAAGGAAAAGGAAGCTGCCTGGTACAATTCCAAGACAGTTGAAATAAAGCTTCCTTACGACGAATCTGAATATAACTCTTTAAATTCAAGTTTCGCAGGCATAATAAGGAATCTTGCGATCGTCCATGTTAATTATTCAAAGCCCTATCCGAACGATTTCGATTATGAGCTTGATGACCCCTCGCCTTATCAGGGTGACACACTCGAAGTCTATGATTTAAACGGAACGCATCTTCTGACCTACGACTGCAAAAAGTACAGCCCCTCGTTCAAGGGCCAGATCAGCATGTCCAGCGAGCCTTCCGTCGCAGGCGATAAGGTCATAATCCCCTGGGAGATCTATAACGAAGCCGGCGGCAGCAAGAGCATCATCACATTCATTGATCCGACCACCGGAGAGCAAACCGGCTCTTTCGAAAAAAAGCTTACCGGCATGTACTTAAGGCCGGGTTTTGTAAGATCCGGCGGATACAGCGCTTTTTCCTATGCCAGATACGACGATAACGCTTCCATTGAGCTCGTGATCGTAGGTGACGACGGCAGTTCCAGGACCATCAATATCAAAGATCCGGAGATCTTGTGGAATAACGCTTTCCCGATGGTAGAACAGGGAGACGGAAAGGTTCTGCTGCCTTTCATGAGCACAAACGTGCCTGTCTGGAGCGTAACCGGCTATTTCGTCATCGATCTTAAGTCCGGCACATACGAAAAGAAGGAAGATATCAGTGCGATCTTCAATACAACGAATATTTACAGCACTTCCTATATCGACGGCCTGGGGACCATGGTTGCCGATGAAGACGGCCTCTCTGTTGCCGATCTCGAAAACAAGACGACTGAGCGCCTGATCAACTACGACAAGTGCAATGCGAATCTTTACCTTATCAGCAGATTAAAGCTCTATAACTCCGAAGAAAACAGGTTCGTTTTCGGCGGCAGCGTCTACATGGAGAAATATCAGGAAGCCGTTAAGGAATCGAAGATAATCGTTCTCGAGAAGGCCGAAAAGAATCCCAATGAAGGCAAGAAAGAATTAAAGCTCGCCTCCTTCGATCAGCTCGACTACACCACGGCAGAAGCTGTCTGCAAGTTTAATAACGAAAACTCTGATTACTATGTCACTTTCGATTCGCGCTACAACCTCAATAATTATAAGGGCAGCAACGATCTGGACTGGTACACCACGAGCCTTATGGGGCAGCGGTCTTTGTTCGATAAGCTGAAGGTCGATATCGCCGCAGGCGACGGCCCCGACCTCATAATGAACGGATCGGCTTTCACTTCATCTTTTGAACCTGCCCTGTTTATGGATCTTTCAGAAGATATTGAGAGCGAAGGCGTTTTCGAGAACATTTTCGAGATAAACAAGATCGGCGGCAAGCTCTACACGGTGCCTCTGACTTTCAGGCTCTCCGGCATCGTCTGCGATTCAGCTTTCGTGCGCGAAAGACAGATTGGCTTTACTTACAAAGAATATGAGAAATTCGTAAGGACGGTATGCAACGGCAGCGACCCCATCAAAAAGAACAAAGCCGAGTATTTCATCTTCTGCTACAACCTTATGTCTGATGTTCATTTCTACGCAGGCGAGACTCCGGACTATAACGATGCGAAGTTCAAAAATCTCGCAAAGTTCGTCTACATGAGCGTTGACGGCATTCCCATGGACGAGACTACGGAGGTTGTAGATAAGCTCGACGACGATATCCATGCTACGAGCTATACATTCAGCTGCACGAACGATTATTTCGGTTTCGGCAAATCACAGATCTCAGATGCAGTCGTTCTGGGATATCCTGCGGAAGATTCAACAGGACCTTATGCTGCTACGGTCAATTCCATCGCAGTATCCAACGCAACCAAGAATAAGGCCGGATGCGTTGAGTTCGTTAAACTCCTGATGTCACCTGAAATGCAGACTGGCTATGCCGAAACGGGCTATTCAATTCCGGTAAACGTTGAATCTTTTAACGCATCTTCAAAGACCCAGCTCAAGCACTACAACACATACAGAAAGCATCTCATCAACATGGGTTTTAACGAAGCCGACCTTCGCCAGATGGGCGTTGCCATTGAAGCAAGGGAAAGAGATATCGCGGCATTCGAGCAGATCATCCGCTCGGCGGAGGCAACCTACAGGTCCGACCCCGCGATCTCGCTGATAATCAAGGAAGAAATGCCTGCTTACTTCAGCGGCCAGAAAGACTTAGGCGCAGTAATCGAGATCATCAACGGCAGAGCAAAAGCTTATCTGACTGAATGATATTTTTAGGAGAAACGCATGGAATTTGACGGCAGTCAGATATTGATCGGAAAAGGCGCCCAGGCTGACGTCTGCAAGTATCAGGGTTACGCATATAAGATCTACAAACCAACATATCCCGAAGAGTGGATCCGCTTTGAGATGCAGCAGCAGGAAACTGTTGTAGGCTTAGGCCTTTCCGACATACGCTACTTTGAGACTTCCGATCCGCACATTATCCGTATGGACCTTATTGAGGGCATCGAGCTCGAAAAGAAGGTGCTGGACGGTTATCTCGAGGGGTTTAATATACTGAGTGATGCATTTTGCAAAGTGCATCAGGCGCCTGTATCTCCTGATATTAAGATGCCGCGCCTGATCGATACCGCATACATGGGACTTGATCCCGAACAGTGGGATCAGATACGTCCCGTTATCGAACGCCTGTCTGAAAAATATGAATCCTGCATATGCCATCTCGACATGCATTTTCTTAATATCATGCTCCCAAATGACGGTTCGGATTATAAGATAATCGACTGGATGAATGCGAGGATCGCTCCTGCTGTTTTTGACTACGCACGCACATATGTGATCTTCAACGAATTCTCTCAAGAAGGCCTCGCATTATATAAGGAAGCGGTCGCAAAAGACATCGCCCGTCTCGGAATCTCAAATGACGATTTTAAAGATGCCGTTATGGTAAGCACCGTGATCAGAAACCGCGAAAAGACTGAGTTATAAAGCTTTCAGCAAAACGCCCCGATTAACAGTAAAGGACCTTATCCCAACAGCGGCTCGTTGTGCTCGTAAAGAGCGAGATTGATCGTCATGATGTCGTACACCTGATTCTCGATAAAGTACTCGACGATAATATCCGTAATGCTGGATTTTGAGAGCGCATATCCGGCCCTGCCCAGCAGGTCTTTTGTCTCATCGATATTGAGCTTTAATGCAAGTGCAAATGCAAGCGCCGTAGCCTTCTTGGGCTGATAATCCTTGTTGGATCTGATCTTCGAAAAAAGCTTCCTGTCAGCATTTGCACGCTTATAGACTTCGGTATCCGTATAACCTTTTTCCGTGATCAGGCGAAGAAGGCTTTGAGACCACGTTTCCGAAACGTTTTTAACCACATCATCAAGAGACCTTTGAGGTTTGGAAGCTGCCTCCATTTGAGCCATTGAAGCAGCAGGCAAAGCCGCTGCGCTTTTGCCGCGCGCTTCAAGACCGGTGTAATCGCGCACGCTGTGGAGCAGGTTTTTCCTTCTGTTGCGCCTCTCTTCACGCTCATTTTCGCGCTCTTCAATAAGTGCTGCTTCTTTATCTTCGCATACTTCTTCTGCTGTGCTTTCAAACCCGATACCTGATGCTGCAGCGCCAAACCCGGCACCATATGCTGCACCGCCGGTAAATCCGTATTCTTCAGATATCTTTTCAGCGGCATAATTCTCGTCGATATATTCGTTTACGCCGGCAAAGATCTTGCCTGACAAAGTAAATGATTCGTTGTCGAAAACAACGAGTGTGATATCCAATTCATGATCAGCTAAAAACTCGCTGAATACTGATGTTGCGATGAGCAATGCTTCAGCTTTTGGAAAGCCGTAAACGCCTGTGGAAATAAGCGGAAATGCGATGCTCTCAATGCCGAGTTCACAGGCCTTTTTAAGGCAGTTTAAGTAGCACTTTCTGACCGTTTCTTTTTCGCCTTCTCCGCCGCCGTTCCAGACGGGACCGACAGTGTGAAAAATGTATTTTGCATCAAGGTTAAAAGCGGGCGTTACTGCAACTTCGCCTTCAGCGATAGAACCTATTTTCGCGCGCTCAGAAAGAAGCTCATCAGCGCCTGCCGCAAGATAGATCGCGCTATCAGTTCCCGCCATATATGTCGGTTCGGGATTGGCAGTGTTTACGATCGCATCTGCGGTGATCTTTGTTATGTCGTTACGTACTATCTGAAAAGCCATTTCAGTCAAAAATCCTTGCGTGTTTTTCCCTATTATATACGCGCCTTAACGCATATACAAAAAGTGACAAAGATGTAAGGATTTGGTAAGCAGATTCAATGGAGGCATTTTGCGGGTTTTCATATACTTTGGCTGGCTGAAAACGGGTATTTGCGGCAGTTAAGTTACAGGTGTGTTTCAAAAAGAGCGTTACGGACCACTTTGCACGAAAAATTGCCTCAATCTTAAGGAAATCTTAAGGTTTTCGACACTTCATTTTAAAAAAGTCTGTGCCATAATGGGTCGCGGGGAGAAAGAGACTATGGAAACTATCAGAATCATTAATTTCATCATCACAGCGATATTCGCAGTTTGCTACGCATATCAGTTCGCGTATGTACCTTTGTCGGTCTGGTTCCAGAACAGGGACAGAAGAAGACTTAAGAATACCAAGACTGAAGCTGATAACGAACTTTGCGACAGGCACCTCAAGCGTTATGCAGTTCTCATCTGCGCAAGAAATGAGGAAGCAGTAATCGGCCAGCTCATCGATTCGATCAACAACCAGACATATAAGGGCGAGATCACGACCTTCGTAATGGCGGACAACTGCACCGATAACACATACGGTGTTGCAACAGACCACGGCGCAGTCGCTTACACAAGAAAATCCGCTAAGTACATCGGCAAGGGCTATGCGATCGAGATGCTCTTAAAGCACATCAAGTACGATTATCCTTTGGGCTTCGACGGATACTTTGTTTTCGACGCAGACAACATCCTCTCACCTAACTATATTGAAGAGATGCATAAGTGCCACCTCGCAGGCAACGATGCGATCACATCTTACCGCGCAACCAAGAACTACGGTGACAACTGGATCAGCTCAGGCTACGGCCTCTGGTTCCTCCGTGAATCAATGTATCTTAACTATTCACGTTACAGGATCGGTTCTTCCGCAGCTATTTCCGGCACGGGATTCTTCTTCTCTGACAGCGTCCTCAAGGATATCGGCGGCTGGCCTTTCCACCTCCTTACAGAGGATATTGAGTTTACTATCAACCGCATCTGCAAGGGCAAAAAGATCGCATTCTGCAGAAGCGCAGTTTTCTACGACGAGCAGCCTACATCTCTCAAGCAGTCCGTAACTCAGCGTATGCGCTGGGCAAGAGGCTACATCCAGGTTTTCCAGAAGTATGGAAAAAACCTGATCTACGAGATGTTCCACGGTAATTTCGCGGCATTCGACATGACAATGAACATCATGCCGGCATTCCTTCTTACCGCTATCTCGATCGTATGCAATCTCCTTTACGGCATCATCGGCGCGATCACAGGCAACGACATCATGATCGCCATCTGGTCAATGGGCGAGACCGTCTTCAACGCCTGCGCAATGCTTTTCGTATTAGGCGTCATCACGCTCATCTCGGAATGGAAAAACATCCATGCCGGCCTTGCGAGAAAGATCTTCTCAGTATTTTCCTTCCCGCTCTTCATGCTTACATATATTCCGATCGCATTTGCGGCTCTCTTCGTAAATCCCGGTTGGAAGCCGATCCAGCACAAAGCCACCACATCTCCTCTCAGTGCTGAATTCGCGCAAAGACAACAGAGCAGGAAGATTTCATAACATAAAAACGCGGTTCTAATAAGAGCCGCGTTTTTTATTTCAATCGCCCGTGCCAACCCATGCCCGTGCCACCAAATGTCCCCGGTTTTTACACCAAAACGATATATTTTCAAAATGGTGTAAAAAACAGGCCATTTTTTACACCAAATCGAAATAATATCAAAGTGGTGTAAAAAGTGGCGCAAAACCAGCGAAAAAGTGACGTAAAAGGTGGTGAAAAACATGCCTTAATATCTTTGCGCCGTGGCGCAAAACCAAGATTATTTCTTACGACGGGCATCTGCTCCTGCATTTTGCGCAGTCGCCGCAGCAGGATGAACCCTTCTTCTTACGGCGGACAGTAAGGACGACAGCACCGGCTATGATAAGAGCGATAACAACAATAAGAACTATATCTACCGGCCTCCAGGTGATCGCTAAAAGAGTCATCATAAAAGACCTCCCGTGCAGAGGAGCACGATGATCCTGAACAGGAAGCTGACGATCCAGGCGAGGATGCACTGCCAGAGAACGACTGCGACGGCCCATTTCCAGCCGAGTTCGCGCTTGACCGATGCGATCGCTGCGACGCAGGGCGTGTAAAGGAGGCTGAAGATAAGGAGCGTGCCGGCTTCGACAAAGCCTAAGACTGCAGTGATTCCGCCTTCAGCGCCGAAAAGGACTTCCAGTACTGATACAACGCTCTCTTTTGCCATGAATCCGCTGATAAGTGAAGTTACTATACGCCAGTCGCCAAGGCCCAGAGGCTGCATGACAGGCGCGATAAATCCTGCAATCAGGGCCATTATGCTCTGATGAGAATCGGTTACGAGATTGAATCTTATATCGAAGCTCTGGAGGAACCAGACAACGACTGTCGCGATGAGGATAACGGAGAAGGCCTTCTGGAGGAAGTCTTTCGCCTTTTCCCACATGAGCTGCAGAGTGCTGCGCATTGAAGGCAATCTGTAGTTGGGAAGCTCCATGACAAACGGTGCGGCTTCGCCTTTGAAGAGCACCTTTTTATAGACGAATGCGATGAGGATTCCGACCACGATGCTCAATAGATAAAGGCCTGTTATGACAAGGCCGCCTTTGCCCGGGAAGAACGCATTTACGAAGAATGCGTAGATCGGGAGCTTTGCGGTGCAGCTCATGAAAGGCGTAAGGATTACTGTCATCTTACGGTCTCTGTCGGAAGGCAGGGTCCTTGTCGACATGACGGCGGGAACCGTGCAGCCGAAGCCGATGAGGAGCGGGACGATCGAGCGTCCGGAAAGACCGATCTTTCTAAGGATCTTGTCCATGAAGAATGCGATCCTCGCGATATATCCGCTGTCTTCCAAAAGCGAGAGGAAGAAAAACATTACGACTACTATAGGCAGGAAGCTTAATACGCTTCCGACACCTTCGAAAATACCTTTGATTATCAGGCTCTGGATTACGTCGTTGACGCCGCCTGCCACGAGTGCCTTTTCGGTGAGGTTGGTAAGAAGGTCGATTCCCTGCTCCAAAAGCCACTGGAGGCCCGCGCCGATTACGTTGAACGTCAGGAAGAATACCAGTCCCATGATGACGATGAAGATCGGAATAGCAGTGAATTTGCCTGTGAGGATGCGGTCGATCTTCTCGGATCTCGCGCGCTCTTTGGATTCCTTGGGCTTGATTACTGCCTGCTTGCAGAGCGACATGATGTAGGAAAATCTCATGTCTGCGACTGCTTCAGAAGGATCAAGACCTGACTGCTGTTCGAGCTTTACTCTGATGTGCTCCAAGAGATCTCTCTCATTATCATCGAGCTTCAGCTTTTCGAGGATGAGCGGGTCGCCTTCCAATGCTTTGCATGCTGCAAATCTTAAGGGCAGGCCGCATCTCTCGGCGTTGTCATCTACAATGTGCTCGACCGCGTGGATAGAAGCGTGGATCGGGCTGCCGTCCGGGCAGAAGTCCTGCTCGAGAGGCTTTTCGCAGTATTTGGCGATATGAAGTGCGTGGGTGATGAGCTCGTCGATACCCTGGTTCTTCGCAGCGGAGATCGGAACGACAGGAACGCCCAGAATGTGCTCCATCAGGTTGATGTCGACAGATCCGCCGTTACCGGTAAGTTCGTCCATCATATTGAGGGCGACAACGACCGGGCGGCCGGTCTCAAGGAGTTGCATCGTCAGATACAGATTGCGCTCTATGTTAGTTGAGTCGACGATATTGATTATCGCGTCCGGCTTGTTATCGAGAACGAAGTCACGCGAAACGATCTCTTCCTTTGAATAGGGTGACATCGAGTAGATGCCCGGAAGGTCCGTAATTACAGTGTTGGGGTGCCCTATAATGGCGCCGTCCTTGCGGTCGACAGTTACGCCCGGAAAGTTTCCGACGTGCTGGTTGGAACCCGTCAGGCGGTTGAACAACGTGGTCTTTCCGCTGTTCTGGTTTCCGACGAGCGCGAAAGATAAGACGTGGTCATCCGGGAGCGGATTTTCAGTCTTTTTATCGTGGTGTACGCCAGGCTCACCGAGATTAGGGTGCGCAACCTTTTCCTTACGCTTTTTGGGATGCTCGGCAGTGTCTTTCTTATCGGCTTTGGTGACTGCGATCTTTTGTGCATCATCAAGTCTTAAAGTGAGTTCATAGCCATGGATGCTGACTTCGACGGGGTCCCCCATCGGCGCGAACTTTACGATAGTTATCTCGGCGCCAGGGATAATGCCCATATCAAGAAAATGCTGACGGAGCGCGCCTTCGCCGCCGACAGTATCAACAATGCAGGATTCACCTGCTTTTAATTGTCCGAGATTCATCTTTGTTTCCATAGCTTCGCTCATTATGAGCCCCTCTTTTCGCGCACCATTATAGTTAGCTATTGCTAACCCGTCAACCGAATTATAGTTAGCACATGCTAACTTGTCAATATGTCCCCCTAACATTACGATTTTGTCACCTATTTTCTTAAAAGTGATAAGGTATAATTCTCGGTATGGTTATCAAATTCTTGAAAAAATATATCTTCATCCTTCTCGCAGTAAATATAATCAGCGTATTGATGCTGTACGTTTCAGAAGGTATTCTGTCATAAGTGATCTATAAAAAGTGAGGTGCATAATATGGAAAACAAAAAGATCGTAACAGGCGCAAACCCTTATATGCCTTTGTGGGAACACGTTCCGGACGGAGAGCCCAGAGTATTCACATATCAGGGCGAGACCAGGATCTATCTTTACGGTTCGCACGACACAAAGAAGACCGATTACTGCGGTCCTGATTATGTCGTATGGTCGGCACCCGTTGACGATCCCACAAACTGGACATGCCACGGCATCTGCTACACGGCATCTGACGGCGGCGACCTCTATGCACCTGACGTTGTCCAGAAGGGCGACACTTTCTACATGTATGCAGCCGAGAACAGAGGCTCATCGATCATGCTCGTAACTTCAAAGTGCCCCTGGGGTCCTTTTGAAAATCCCGTCAAGACAGAGCTCGGATTCGATCCAGGTATCCTTGTCGATGACGACGGCAGGACATATGCATTCTGGGGTTTCTGCGAATCCCACGCAGGCGAGCTCAATAACGATATGGCTACCCTCAAAAAGGACACGATCGTACACCACATCATGGGCCACTCAAAGCCTTTCTGGATCAAGGAAGACGACGGCCACGTAATTCCCGAAGACGGCTTTTTCGAAGCATCCAGCCCCAGAAAGATCAACGGCAAATATGTCCTGATCTATTCCAAGCGTTACGAATATCCGAAGCCTTCAAACGGCGTATTCGGAAGCTGCAACGGCTTCTTGTCCTACAAGTGGGCAGACTCTCCTTTAGGCGAATATAAGGAAGGCGGCGATATCAGCTTCAACGGCGGCGAAGTCATCACGGGACCTGACGGCAACGGCATCATGACATACCAATGGGGCAACAACCACGGCTCTCTCATGAAGGTCAAGGACCAGTGGTATGTTTTCTATCACAGACAGACAGGCTGCAACGAATATGCGCGTCAGGCAATGGTCGAGCCCGTCGATATCGCAATGGGCAAGAACGGCAAGATCTATATCGGCAAGATCACTTATGAGAACGGCGAGCCCGTAAGCTCCGACGTAGTCGATGCAACATCACAGGGCTTCTATCTTGACGGCCTTGATGCATTTGCAGTAATTTCCGCAGGCTACACATGCCACATGTACGACGGCCTCGGAAAGCCCATGTACCAGGGCAACGCAGAAGGCACGAATGAGGGTGTCAGAGTCGCTCACGTCCAGCCTGTTTACGAAGGCGATTCCGCTCCTGTTGTTGATATCCAGAGCGGCGCAACGATCGGATTTAAGTACATTAACTTCGGCGCAGACGGCGCTTCAAAGGCTGTCCTCACAGGCGACATTCCTGCAGAATTTAAGGTGGCAATACGCCTTGATACTTATGACGGAAAAGTTGTTGCTGAAACCAAGGCTCCCGAAGATTCGAAGGAGATCGTTTTCAATCTTTCTGAAAAAGTCACCGGAAAACATGCGGTCTATTTTGAGTTCACAACCGAAAATAGCGACAGTAGAGCGGTTTTTGATACCTTTATGTTTGAATAATAAAGAAAATATGATATATTTTCGATAGCATTTAAGGGGAGAGTTTGTATGGGGACAAAAATCGCCAGAATAATCAGCATTGTCACAATACTGTTTATTGTGTGCGTATTGTTCTGTTCCTGCGGCGGAAAGAAGGAACCTTCATATTTTCTGGTAGCACAGGAGATCTCGGGCCTTGTTAAGGATGAAGCCTACTTCGAACTCGACGGCAACTCTGTTAAGGCAGCCAAGACAGTCCGCTACGATAACCTGATCCAGAGAACCAACCATTACAAGGAGATCAACATCCAGACTTATTCCTTCAAAGCAGTATCCACCAACGGCAATCCTTCCGATTATGTGTATACTCAAAACCCTTCCGATGCAATGGCTTTCGACAAGCCTACACTGATCAAGGACTTAAGGAAGATGGGCGTTTTCTGGACCGGTGAGATTCAGATAAAGCTCTATGCGTTTGACAGCTACGTCATTGTCGAGGCAGGACACACCGACGGCGGCACAGTCACCGAGATCAAGACCGGACTGTTCAGGAACGGCAAATACATAGAACCTCCGAAAGACTCAGATTTGAAGTCGATATACAAAGTTTATAAAAAGATATGATAAAGGCCCATTATTCAGGGGCCCTTTTCTTGTGATTAACCGTTAATTACTTCGCGTCTTTTTCCTTCTCGAAAGAAACGAGGCCGATCTTCGTCGGGTGATCTAAAAGAACGACATCCTTGCCCTTCGTCTTTCTTACGAGGAGCATGCAGGAGATCAGGATATCGCCCGCACCGCCGATCGTCTGAAGTGCTGCGATAAGGAGCAACACAAAACTACCGGTAAAGATGCTGACTATTCCCAATAAGATGCCTAAGATCGTCATGGGCATCATGGAACCTAAGATGTAGATGGGCTTTGAAAGGGGCGAAGCGCATGTGCAGTAAGGCGTGAGGGTCTCCTTCATGAAGCCGAATTCGATGTCCTTTGCGCCGTTCTCTGCGCCGATCGTCCAAAACCAGCCGTGGATCTTCTCGTGAAGCACAGCCAACGGAATCGTTGAGATTATTACTATGCCAAGTCCGACAAAATACATGACCGGGCTGTTCTGCATTATCTCTCCGAGATTGGGAAATCCGTTTTTCAGATAAAAGCCCAGAGCCATCAGGCCGACGAAAGGCAGAGTCAAAAGAATGCCTGCAAAATTGGCAGTAAGGACCGAGATCAGGATATCTTTTCTGACATAGCCCTTTTCGAGGAGCTTTTTCTCCTTCTCGTCAAACGCCTTCTGGCGCTTTATTTCCGCTTCGGTCAGCACATGTCCGTCACTGTTCTTAACGGACTTTTCCTTCTTATCTTTGGATGCTTTTCCGGAAGCCTTCTCTGCTTCCTTTTCGTCAGCAGCATGGAGCTGGTCGAGCATCTCCTGATTTTTTTCTTCACTCATTTAAAGTAAACTCCTCATGTTTGGGCGTGTCTAACCGCCCCGCAAAATTCCAACCGCGAGATTGTATCATAATACTTTGATAATTGCTAATTACCGCTCGCCTACGGTAGTCCACTCGCCCGTATCGGGATCCTGCATGGTGAATGTCAGAAGTCCTACCGAATCAGGATCGCTCTCGCTGACCCTTATGTGCTGATATCCGAACTGCTCGTAAACTGTGCCCTTGTCGGTCTTTACGCTGTTGTAGTTCACGGCGACATGCATCTTGTAGACTTCGCCGTTCTCGTCCTTGCCCACGCCCTCGTTCGGAAAGCTGAGCTTTTTATAAGACACGGCCTTTCCGTCCATCTTCTCGAAAAACTCTTCCCACTCTTTCTCAAGATCGTGATTCTTCTTCACCTCAGGCGAAAACAGCTCACAAAGGCTGTCTATGTCTTCGTCTTTTATGTATTCGAAGATCTTCTCAGCGTCAGGCTTTTCGAGATTTTTGGGATCGTTCTTAATGTTCTCTATCAGTGCGCATCCGAACAACTGGAGCGCCATCAGCACGCACAGAACAAGCGCGCTAAATCTTTTAATTCTCATAATTCCTCTATCCACGACATAAATTTATCGAGTGTTTTATTTTCGCTGCGATCGAAAAGAAAACACCCCGCAGTATACCACGAATGAGTATTTCTCTTATCCTCGACTTCATATATCTCGTATTTGTTGCCAAGCTCTTTTGCCTTTTCCGCAAAGTCTTCGGCGCATTCGAATCCCATAAGTCCGTCGTGCCTGCTCTGTATCAGGAGCATCGGAATACCGCTCTTATCCATAAGTGCTCTAGGCTCGCCTTCAGTCCTGTCATAGCCCTTCGCGAAAAGCATTCCCGTAAGCATCTTCAATGTCATAGTCTGGCCAACTCTGAAGCTGTACGGACCTCCGAAACCGACATAACCGATAATGTCTGAGACATCGACTTTATACTGCTCCTGAACTTTCCTGCTGAAGCACATGATCGACGACAGATGAGCGCCCGCAGAAGGGCCTGAGAGGACGATCTTCGACGTGTCGATGCCCTTTTCCTTCATGTATCTTATGGCGGCATTAAACGCTACGCAGACGTCTTCTATCTGCACGGGATATTTATTCTTCGGTGACAGCCTGTAGCCCACTGAGACAAAGCGGTAACCGGCCCTTGCCATGTTCTGTCCAACATAATCAAAAAACATCGGATTACCTGCATTCCAGCCTCCGCCGTGGACCCAGACAACGACCTTATCGCTGACTTTTTTCGCAGGCTCGTAGTACAGAAAATACTGTTCCTTATCGCTCCCGTAATCCACGCGTTCCGGCGCAAACTCCTTCTTCGTCTTGAACAGGAACCTGTAGTAGATCGGGTAGTAGCTTAAGTTTTCTCTGATGTAGTCGATCATGCGCTTATAAAACTCCTGACTTCCTCATACCACTGTTCGGGCTTGAAGCATGCGAGCTCGGCGTGTGCCAGGCCTTCAAAAGATCTGATCTCAGTCTGAGGATTTATTCCCTTCATTCTGACCGCACACTTCGCTGATAATGATTCATTGCCTTTTGTTCCATGCATGAAAAGTATCTTCATGCCGCTTTTGTATTTTGGATAATCGAAGCGCGAGAATACTGAATCGATTATGTTATTCACGGATACCATGATCATGTTCTCAGCGATCTTAATGTAATAAGGGATCATGTTCTCAGGCAGAAAATCTTTCTTTGCCTGCTCTAATATCTTTGCATCGTGCATTTTCGACTTCATGATTATCGTTTTATAGTTCGACTTCATTATTGCCTTCAACACAACATTAACCTTAGCCAGCGGCGCTCCGTCAAGCACCAGGTTTTCGATGCTCAGGTCTTCACTTTTAGCAAGAGTTGCAGCGATCCTTCCGCCCATCGACAAGCCGGCAAGAAGAAATACTTCTCCGTTCAGTTCTTCCATAATGTAATCGTGTATCTTCGCGGTCTCCTCTTCAATCGAATGGAAAACCGTGGGCGTTACTTCCGTATGCGCATCAAGCTCAGGAACAATGACATAGTAATCTTTAGAAAATCTTTTCGACGCATAGTTCCAGATCTGCCACGGCGTAAGCATTCCGTGTATCAGCACTACAGCTTTGTTCTCTTTATTTCCGAATGTATGGAAGATCATTTTGTCGCCTTTCCGCCCATCATGAGCACTACTATCATTTCTTCGCCTTTCCGCCCATCATGAGCACTACTGATGTCGCAAGGTTCCTGTACATGTCATCGATCTTATATTTGCCTTCAATGTGCTCAGCCTTAAAGCATTCGGTCAGCACATATCCGGACTGGATCCCGTGATAGTTCACGATAAAAAACTGAATGATCTGATCGACTTGTGTTGTAGGCTCCAACCCGTTTTCCTTAACAACTTTATTTTGGAATTCCGTCATGGCTTCCGTCGCATAAAGGAGCGGACTCTGCTCGTCCTTTCCCAATCTTTTTGCGATGTTCATCGCGCGCTCAGGATCGCTCATTGCCAGCATGTCGCCGTAGATCGACACCTTGAGCATATCGGTGCCGACTTCTCTCATGTAGTCAGCAAGCATCTGGCAGATATCGTAGACAGTCTGCTCCCAGTTCTTAATGTCAGCGTTTGCGAGGATCTCACCCAGCCTTTCGTCGATCTTGTTCTCTGAATTGATCGTTATGACCAGATCCTTAAACACCTCATCAAGGTCTTTGTAGTACCTGTATATAACACCATGCGAAAAGCCCGTCTCTGCGATAATGTCCTTCATGTCTATGGACGTGATCGGCTTTCTGGCGCACACCCGGTAAGCCGCATCGATGATCTCTCTGCGCTTTTTCTCGTAGTATTCTTCGCTTACCTTGGGCATTTATTGGCCTCCGCATTGTTAAAATGACACAGTGTCATTTTAATTTGCATGAGTTGAGTTGTCAAGGCGGGTGGGCCTTTGAGCCCGAATATTCCCCTAATTTGCTTGAAGAGTGCTGTTTTCGAGTTGTAAATAACAGTGCTCCGGATATACCCCGAGGGGGTATGTGTGCATTTTTACAAACATAATTACATACTAAATCTCGAAAATGGATTTTTAGTACGTAGGTTTTGCTTCATCTTCATCCTTGAAGAGCGCTTTTGATGTTAAGCAGGCCATTTTTCGCTGCCTGACAACTCGAAAAATCCGGTAACCCGGCCTGCACGGCTGCCTGTTGCAACGAAAAACACGCAATATACCCCCCTCGCCTACGTACTAAAATCGAAAAAACGCGATTTAGTACGTAATTCCGCTCCGGGAAAGGCTGATCAATTTCGCTCCGGGAAAGGCTGAAAGGACTGCAAGGCTGAAGGGCTGATCAATTCCTGCCGCAATCAATAAAAGTCAGATCTTCGTAGGCCCCTCGCGGTACCTTCCAAAGAACACGCCGTCATCAATAAACTTATCCGCGTCAGATACCCACATGGGGAACTTGCCTGTGGCAACGGCGACCTGGCCGTTTAACATGCCCGTGTGGAAAGACAGGTGGCGGTACTGGCGCAGCACTAACTCCATGCGCGTGAAGCGGCAGTTTTCAGGACATTCATAGAGCATGTCATCAGACAAAGAATCAAGATAGTCCAGAGTCTTCTTCTCTACCGAATCCAGGTACTCAAGGAGCTGCTCGTCGGAGAGCACTACTGAAGTCGGATTGTCCGGGTTGTCCATGCCTTCTTCGTGGAAGGAAGGCTCCTCGTAGACATTGGGGTTGATGAACCACTTGTCCGCGGAGTGGAGTGCGTGGTAGGCCCAGCGCCAGCAGGGTGCGCCGCAGCAGAGGGCGTCTCTGTCGTAGGCTTTTATCGATGTCCTGATATTAAGAAAATTCGGGACAACTGTTCTTTTGATTATCATTACTAAGTCATTCATTTTCTTATCCTCCATGTAAAACATTATGAACCTGTGAAGTCGTATTTTCTAACGCCTAACATCCAGAACTTGTAGCTTAAGAACACGAACACGAAACCGTACAAGGGCGAGATCCAGGAAAGCAGCGGAACGTTGTCCGGTGTGAGGATCACGAGGCTCGGGTAGTAAGCGATGAACGCGATCGGGATGATGAACGTGAAGATGATCTTGAAGATCCCTTCGAAGATCGACGACGGATATTTCGCGAAATCCTTGAAGCGGAACATGATTACCATTACGTAGCCGGAGCCCTTGATCCAGAAGCATGTTGCGGCTGCGAAGTTCATCAGGGCGATCATGAACAGGGATGCGGTCAGCAGGAAAACGATCAGCTTCAGGATGATCAAGGGTGTAACAGGTATCCCTATCTTGATCCACGCATAGACTATGGTGCCGATGCCGAATGCGAGCTGGCCTAAACCCTTCACGTCAAACACTTCGGAAATGAAGTAGAAGAACACGTTGACCGGCCTGAAGCAGTACTTGATGAAGTCGCCGCTCTGCACCATAAAACGAAGGTTCCAGTTGTTATCGAAGAAGCATTGAACGGGTGTCAGCGCGACCAGCGAAAAGCCGTACAGGAACAGCATGTGGTGGTAGTCCCAACCGTTGATCGTCGGGAAGTTTTGGAACAGGATCATGAAGGTGACAAAGCCTGACAGATTCGTCATTATCATGCCGAATGTCGAGATGACGAAATCCGCACGATAGCTCATCTTGCTCTTAAGGTCCTGTACGAGAATCTTTCTGTACATTCTCGCGTAAAATCTCAGTCCTCTTTTGCGCATGTCAGCCTCCGTTCACGGTGACTTTCTTCACCGCACAATTCCAGAATAAGTTGCCCGCTGCCGTGAGCACGACGAGCCATACGAGCTGCAGTCCGAAGAGCTGCAAAAGTCCCTGCCAGTTATCTGATCCGCTCTTGTCGAGTAAGATCGACAACGGTATGTCGTAAACCGCTCTGAAAGGCAGATACTGCACGACGATCCTTGCCTTTTCAGGGAAGAATGCCAGCGGTATCGAAGCGCCCGAGAGCAGCAGAACGATCGTCTCTTTTACGATGTTGATACCCCATGTCGATTCGGTGAAAAGACAGATCGGCGCGACCAGCATCTCGATGTTGTAGTTTATGATCAGTGCGAAAACCGTGGCGATCAGGAACCACACAAGATTCAAGCCTAAAGGTATCGCACCATGAGTTACGATCATGACGACGATGAATGTCGGGATGAATGTCAGCACGAACTGGACCACGTGATTTCCGGTGTACGACCAGAAGGTATATTTACGGAAACGCATAGGTTTTAACAGATCAAGTACGAGCGAGCCCGACTGGATCTTCCTGCTCATGTCCCAGACGACGAACATTTCCAAAAAGTTGAAAAGAGCCGTTGCAAGGATCAGGTAGATCATGGTGTCTGAGAATGTCATGCCGTTTACGACATCCGTGCCGGACGAATCGTAGATGGCTTTCCAGAGATAGTAAACGAGAACCAGATAGATCAGGTTCGCGAAAAGAGTAACAAAGATGCCGAGTCTGAACTGCAGTGACTCCATTATCCCGGCCCTTGTTATTGATAACAGCCTTTTGGGATTCATTTTGCGCTCCCTTCGTAGATTTTCTTGATTACTTCTTCTGTAGAGATCTCTAAGATCTTTACGTCCTTTATCTTCTTTTCCTTCTGCTTTTCCATGATGACGTCCATGACATCCGTGGTCTTTTCGTCGATCAGGTATTCTTCCCATGAATCGTCAGCGAGCTTGAGCTTCAATGTTCTGTAAGATCCGAAGTAATTCTTCAGGTGCTCAATGTCGTTGTCGTAGATCTTTGTGCCCTTGTCGATGATGATGATCCTCTTGCAGAGTGCATCAACGTCGCCCATGTCGTGGGTGGTAAGGATTACGGTTGTATTCTTTTCCTTATTAAGGCCCAGGATGAGCTCACGGATCTTCGCCTTCATCGATACGTCCAGACCGATCGTGGGTTCGTCCAAAAATACGATCGGAGGGTTGTGCAGGAACGCTGCGAGGATGTCGCTCAAGGTTCTCTGGCCCAGAGACATTTGTCTTACGGGCTTATGGAGGATCGGCTCGATATCAACGAGCGAACGGTAGAGGTCAATCATGGCGTCGTAGTCCTTCTGCGGAACCATATAGAGGTCACGTAAGAGCTTGAAGGATTCGACCAGCGGCAGTGACCACCAGAGCTGGCTTCGCTGTCCGAAGACTACGCCGATGTTTTCACAGTTCACAGTTCTGTTCTTATAAGGCACCTTGCCGTTGACCAGGATCTCGCCTGAAGTGGGCTCAAGCACGCCTGTCATCATCTTGATGGTGGTGGACTTTCCTGCGCCGTTAGGGCCTAAGTATCCGATGATCTCGCCCTTATTGACGGTCATGGTTACATCTTTTACCGCAGACACGGTCTTATAATCTCTCGAAAACAAGTCGCGGATACTGCCCTTTAAGCCCTCATGGCGGTTAAGCACCTTAAAGTCTTTACAGACGTTTTTCATTACTACAGCTTCATTTCCCGAATTTGCACTCATAAGTAATTTCCCTCTTTCTTTTCTGTTCGATTGCAAGTATATTGTAGATAGAAGCGCGAAAACAGTTTATAAATGCCTTGTTTTTATAACTATTTTCCACAGCCGTGTAAGATTGTTATACTTTTCGCAAATTTGGAGAAATATTGTTATGAAGATAGAACAGATGGGTCTCATCGTTAAAAGAGACGACGGCTCCGAGATAGTAAATTACGACGATCCCAACTTCCCATCCTATATCTACGACGGCTGGATCGCTCCCAAGGTCACATGGGAAGGCGTTCCGCACTTCCACGAAGACATTGAGATAATGACCATTAAGGAAGGCCAGGTAGCATATTTTGTTAACGGCAAAGAGCTTCTCTTAAGGGCCGGCGACACGATCGTCGTTAATTCAAACCAGATCCACTACAACATGACAGTTAACGGAGAGGTTGCAAAATACGTCATCTGCATACTCCACCCGAGCATACTCGTGAACTCGATCACGGTGGAGATGCAGGCCGTAAGGCCTATTACCGAGAATCCGGATCTCCCCTATCTGAGATTCCGCTATATCAATGAACACACTGAATCTATAAGGAATCTCGTTCTCGGGATGCCTGATCTAAGGCATGATCCTTTTGCGATTACGAAGCAGTTCTATCAGATATGGGACATTATAAGAAAACATGCCGAGACGCTTGGAGCGACCGAAGACGTTGTGTCAGATCCCAGGATCCAGTCTTTCAAGTCCATGATGCACTTCATCTCAAACAACTACCAGGATCAGGTAACATTAGCTGATATCGCTGCCAGCGGCAGCATAAGCAAGTCTTTATGCAACACATTATTCCACCAGTATGTAGGTGAATCGCCGATCAATTACCTGATGCACTTGAGGTGCCGCAAAGTGGCTGAATTACTGCGTTCCGGCAAGATCCCCATGACCGAGATCGCCTCACGCACAGGCTTTGGCGGAGTAAGCTATATGTCAGAGACATTCCGCAAATTTTTTGAGAAATCACCCAGGGAATACAGAAAAGAGTGGGAGAACCGTTAAAAAATTCTTTACAGTTTGTACTCTGTATGGTTACTCAGGTAACAATTTAGAGCAAGTTTTCGGCATTTCCAGTTGCTACAATGTCATTAATATACTCAAAAACATAAACAAGGGTGATTTTTAATGACAAGGCAGACGGAAAACAACCGCGTCGATAAGACACTGCGCAAGCTTTCTCTTGACAAGGAAGCTCCAAGAAGCGCATTTGTTCTTTTGCTGTTGCTCTATGCGATTGCCTCCTCTCTGACTGTTGCAGTTGCGAGAAACCCCGGAACGATCAATCTGTTCGGCCTGCCGATCGAGTACAAGTCTCTGAGTGGCGTTTTCTCGCTCCTTACTAACATCTGCTTCATCTGCCTCACCGTACTGTTCCGCAGGACAGGTTATTTTGTTTCATTATTCCTGCTCCTGTTATCGGTCCCGCCAATGTACATCAACGTTTTCATAAGGCAGAACTACAGAAATCTCCCCGGCTTTTTCAACTGCATTATGGCCATTACTGCGATTACGGTCATCTTCCTGTCTAACAGAAAGATCGTTAAGTACCAGAACACTCTCCGCGAACAGGCTGTAACGGACATGCTCACCGGCCTTCCTAACCGTTTTGCGTGCAGCGAGCTTATGTCAGAACTCTTAAGACGCAACGAAAGATTTGCGCTGGTCTCCATAGACCTAAATGATTTTAAGAGCATCAACGACACCATGGGACACGACACCGGCGACCAGGTCCTCAAAGAGATCGCGAAAAGATGGAAAGATCTCGCGAATTCTCAGAAAACGGGAACTACTGATTTCGTAGCCAGGATCACAGGCGATGAATTTATGCTCATCTTAAGCGGCTACAAATCAGAAGATCAGATCGAAAACACCATCGCTATCTACAGGTCCAATCTCGAAAAGAAGATCACGATCGATGACTGCGATTACTACATGACAGCCTGCTTCGGCTACGCTCTCTGTCCGGAAGACAGTGATGTTCTGGATAACCTCTTCACTTTCTCTGATGCGGTATTACATGAGATAAAGAAGAAAGGTACAGGCAGCAGGATCATGAGATTTGTACCTGAGGTCTTCAATACCGAAAAAGAGCTTGAGATCGAGCGCAAGATCCGTTCCGCATTAAACGAAGACAAGATCTTCTACCACCTCCAGCCCCAGTTCGATCTGACCCACAAGCTGAGAGGCTTTGAGGCCCTCGCCAGAATGAAAGATGACAACGGAAACTACATAAGTCCTGTCGAATTCATTCCTGTAGCCGAGAAGACCGGTCTTGTAGACCGTATTGATATGTGTGTATTTGAGAATGCCGTCCAGTTCATAAAAAACGTTGCAAAGGATTCCGGAGAAGAGATCCTGTTGAGCGTTAATGTATCTGTAAGGCACCTCATGAAAAATAACTTCATTGAAGACGTAAAACGAGTTTTGAACAAGCATAACGTACCGCCTTCAATGATCGAGATAGAGATAACGGAATCCATAATGATAGATTCCGCCGAGCAGGCTCTGCAGCGCATCGACGAGCTCAAGCAGATGGGAATGAAGGTCGCCATTGACGATTTCGGTACAGGATATTCCTCCTTAAGCTACCTGACAAACTTCCCGTCTGACCTGCTCAAGATCGATAAGTCCTTTATCGACAAGATGAACCAGAGCGATTCTTCCAAGCAGTATGTTGCCATGATCATCAACATCGGCCACACGCTCGATCTGAAAGTCATCTCCGAGGGCGTTGAATCGCCCGACCAGATCGAAGTCTTAAGGGACATCGGCTGCGACTACATCCAGGGTTATATCTGGGGCAAGCCGATGCCTCCCGAAGAGGCTTATAAACTAGTCAAACCCGAGGTGTAATTTACATCCGGTAAGAGTAAATTTTTTCAACGCTAGAAAGGGCCTTCCACACCGGAGCCCTTTTTAGTTTTTACAGAAATGAATAAAGGGGTTGTTTTCAAAAACAACCCCTGTATTTGGTTTCTGAGGAAAACCCTTTTAATTACTGATGCTTCGGTCTCTTAGGCTGATGGATCAGGAATGTGCACTTCGGCAGATCCGTATAAGATTGCGTTGCGTTCGCATTCTTTCTTGTCAGCCTTTCAACCTTTTCGAGAACGATTCTCTCAACATTCTTGTTCATTTTTTGACACCTCTCTTCTTAATATTTTTACTGTAATGAGATTCAATGCGTTATAGATTATTCCGACGGACGAATAGTAGACGAGCCTGTTATCCGGCAGTATCATCAGCAGGCTTAAAACAACCGGGCCGATTATCGAAATGCCGATGCGGGACCTGATCCTTAAGCGGAAAAACTCATTATCTGAAAGATCCAGATTCGGATCGCGTATAGTGCCGATCACGAAAATAACCACTATCGACAGCATAACGCATTCCTTGCAGATTATCGGATTTGCCATAAGCCATGTTGATACGGGTATAGTGGAAAGCGACATCAGCACTGATGTGATAAAACAGCCTATGCTCGTCTTGCAATGCATGCCGTCAGAATGGATCCTGATCAAAGCAAATGTGATAACAAAAACAGCGATCTCAAAAAAGGACTTGAAGGCCAGCGCGAAGATGCCGATCAGGATCAATCCGATCGTTCTCTCCAAAAGCAGCTGGATAGAGTAAGAGTAGAACTTGAGATCATCTTTCTTAATGATCTCAAGTTTACACATCCTATCCGCAATAAATGCAGATATGTTTTCCATTCTTTGTCCCCTGTTTGCGGCCTTAACCTTAATTCATTTGATAATATAAAATGTCAAGGCCCACTACAATAAAAATCAAAAAGTCAGGTGCCAATGTAAAAAATAAAATGGTAATGTAAAATCCTTAAGCCAGCGGAATGGCGATCGAGATATGGAATATCCCGCCCTTGGTATCGATGAAACAGTTGCCGTTATTGGCTTCTACGGTCTTTTTGATGTTTACGAGACCAAATCCGTGGTTGTTTTTGTCGGACTTCGTCGTAACGAGGCTTTCTTCATCCGGCAGCTGGCCGACATAAGGATTCGAAGAGTCGATTATGAGTGTGTCGTAATCTTTGATGATCTTGAAAACGAGTCGTTTTTCCTCACACTTCTGAACGGCTTCGATGGCATTATCCAAAACATTCGTAAGTATGGTGACAAGGTCGCTGTCGCTTATCTTAAGTCCTGTTAAATTGTCGGCAATAAAAGGAATGATGATGCCCTTCTCTTTTGCTTCAAGATACTTGATGTTCAAAACGGCATTTATCAATGTGTTGCCGGTATCTATGATGTCAACGCTCTGGACCTCTTTGCCCAGCTGTTCTTCAATGTAATGGATCTCTTCATCGACTTTGCCTTCACGCGCGAGCATGAGCATTACATTCAAATGGTTCATATAGTCATGAGAACGTGCTTTCTGCTTTTCGCGCTCTTCGGAAAGCGAACGGTACATTTGATTAATATGTGCCGTCTGTTCCAAAAGCCTCTCCTTGTTTCTGATGTCATTTTCGCGCCTGACAACGTTATCAAGCAGGATAAATAACAGAATATTCAATAAAAGCATGCCCCCTGCAAGAAATGCTATACCGTAGTACATATCATTAATGTTTTGTTTATCGGCTGAAAATACCAGAATGACTACGGAAGCAAGCGTAAACAGAGGAAATAAAGCAAACGTGAGCCACCCCTTGATATCAAGATTGGAAAGGGCTCCTTTTTGCGTGACGATATTTAATACCATCACTATGACGAGCATTACAAGCTGACATATAAGCTCAGTGATAAATGCTCCGTTTTGCAGCGTGACATCAGAAATACCATCTGCTTTGATTATCTTTTGGAGGATCAGTAAAGCTAACATATCGAGAGATATTACAATGCCGATATATACGGCATTTGCAAGAATGCTCTTCTTAATGGAAACCTTGAAAATGAGGACAGTGAAAACCGTATAAACAACCGTTACTATAGCGAGCTTTACCACTCCGTTGCTGCTCATGAAAATAGAGTTTAAGGAACTTGCGGCATAAAGGACCGCTATCAGGATATAATCCAGTTTCTTTTCGGCTTTGCGGTTTAAAACGCACTTCATAAAAGAATAATGGATCAGAACACTGAACAAATTGGAGATTAAAGACAATACATTTTCCGTCATGCGTTTTTCCCTCTAAACAATGTATACGCACGGCAGACTTCGTTGTATTTTCTCTGCGAGACGGGGATCTCTTCACCGTTATCAAGTAAGACCATATATCTGGTAACTGCTCTTATGTGATGAAGATTGACCGTAACAGTCGAAGCTATTGATACGAAATCAAATGCTGACATGGTTTCAGTTGTCTGCTTTAAAGAATGCCTGATCATATAGTTCTCTTTTGAGTCGTTCAAAAGCTCAAATGCCGTGTAGTTTCCGCATGATTTAAGATAAAGGATGTCATTGACCTTAACCGTGCGTTTTCCTATCGTAAAATCCATTGTTATTTCCCTGTCGTTCAGGTCCTCATTTGTGAGAACACTGTCCAGACATTCAAAAAGATAATCCTTAATGTCATCTAATGTTTTCAGGATGAATCTGATGGCTCTGACGTGATATCCGTCAGTGGAGTAATTCATGTGGGCAGACAGGAAAGCGATATTGACTTTATCGTTCTTCTCCCTGATCTTTTTGGCAGCGGTTATTCCGTCTATGCCTTTCATCTCGACATCGAGAATGATAAGGTCTGCAATATCCAGAAGGACGTCGTTTGCAAGCAGTTCCTCACCTGAATAAAAACAATCCACGCTAAAAGGAATGCCCTTTTTGTCAAAGTATTCGGCAATCAGGTCCTTTTCAAGATCCAGGAATCTTTCTTCGTCATCACAAAGAACTATCTTGAACACTAACTTCTGATCAACAAAGAAATACTGCTTTCCCTTGATAACACCGTGGTTTATGTTATCTGCAGTATGCCTATTCTCCCCGTATGAATCATACATTAATCATCCTCTTGAAAAAAGACCTTAAGCCTATATATCAAACTCATTTGAGGCTCCTTTCATATAGCTTCAGGCATTCCGGATATGCCTTTATTTATTCTTTGCAGCCGGTATCCTGACCAGCTGTTTTTCCGGATATTGAGTAACGTTTAAATAGAACTCATTTCCCTTAAGAAACTTCTCTTCATCACCGACATAAAGAGCCGAGATATATTCCATCTGGAAAGGAATATGCATCACCATTGACGTTCCCGGTCTTATCCTGAATTCAGTAGGAGAGTCACCTAACTGAGGATAGATCTGGGAAAGGAGTTCGGTATTGATCGCCAGACGGTCATCAGCTGAAGCGAGATACGTGGAAATAAGATTTACTCCGCGTTCACTGTCCAGGTCTTCGTTATAAAAACATATCTCCAGATCGTATACATACTGCTGGTGAGAACCTTTCTGTCCGGGAATATCCATCAATGACAGGTAGTCTTCATATCTGTATATGTTTCCGGATAACACCTGTGCTTTATAACCGTTGATTATCTCGTAACTTCCTTCATAGTAATTCTGTCCGTATGAGACCACGTCGCCGATCTCATAGACCTTTATCTGCTGATGTTCACTTGTAATATTTATTCTGATCACGGCAGCGAGCCATAAAACGAAAGCAACGCCCGCTGTTATCAGGATCACTTTGCGCTTATTCATTGTCTTTCTCCATCTTGTCAGCCATCACAGATAAGCGTCCTTCTTTCATCACATATACGGTATCTGCTAATTCTTTTATTATTCCTGCATCATGGCTCGCTACGATCACGACTGCATTTCTCTCTTTTTGTTCCCTGATTATCTCTTTTACAAGCTCGACACCGTCTACGTCCAAAGCGTTAGTAGGCTCGTCCAGAATGACTATGTCAGGCTTTTCGAGAATCGCTCCGGCAATTCCCAAACGCTGCTTCATTCCCAATGAATACTTGCGGTATTTCTTATTGTCGTCAGGATTCAAGCCGACCTTTTTGATGCACTCCCTGATATCGCTGTCGCTGACTTTCTTCTTGATCGATGCGATCATCTTCAGATTTTCGAAACCTGTGAAAGAATCAATAAAAGCCGGGGTCTCCAGAAGCATTCCGCAGCTTGAGGGAAAAGAAATATCCTTATGGAGCTTTTTCCCGTCGATCAGGGCTTCGCCCTCAGTCGGAACGCAAAGTCCCGTGATGATCCTCATGAGCATAGTCTTGCCGGATCCGTTAACTCCTACGAGTCCGGTTACTTCGCCCGACGTGAATGAACAGGAAACATTGTCTAATACAGTGTTTTTCCTTATCTGCTTGGTTATGTTTTTTAATTCGATTTTGTGGTCCATGTAATGCCTTCCTATTCGTCCTTGAATACATTTGCCAGGATGTCGTATTTCTTAAAAACCATCAGGTTTATTACGGTCACGAAAATTATCAGAAGCAGCGATATTGCTGATCCTGTTACCTCATTTACACCGCCTGAGAAAAGCCGGTCGCTTCTTAATACCATCAGGTAATTGCCGATGAACAGCGGATGAAGGTAATAAGTGGAAGAGACCAGTATCACTGCCGATAAGAGGAATCCGTAAACCGGTGTGGACAGCAATGATATCGTCATCTGAAGTATCGAGAGCACGGATAAAACAATAACAGGTGCCAACAGGAACAGAATGCCCATCTGGCCGTTAAAATCCAGCAAGGCATATTCTCCGGGAGCATAAACATCCGCTTTGTAGCAGCTGTTTATCACCATGCTGTGGGCGTTTTCCGTTACACTGTATTTAACAGGAATCCCCATAACAAGGCAGAATACCAGTGCCACAAGATAGATGGCCAAAAAATACGCAGCGATCCTCAATATGCACCAGATGGTTTTAGACAGCCACCATTTATATCTGCTCCCCGACTGGATCAGTATCGTTTTGCCGTATCCTATCAGGTCGTAGAAAGGATAGTACGAAGAAAGATATAAGGGCAGAAGAAATATCGTTGCCCAGAACAGTGGGAAAACAAACTGCATGTCTTTGCCCGGTACAAATTTCGGGCTGCCCGCAAATGCAAAGAAAAGAATATCAAGATAATGAGCTGATTTGAGTTCATAAAACTTGGTGTATTCACAGGCAAAACTGATGCAGATAAAAATGCTTAAAAGGACAGTCAGAATGTGTCCTTTATAGCTGTTAAGTATTCCTCTTTTTATGTCGTATCCCAAGATCTTACAGAACATCCCGTTTTCTCCCGAAAACAAACAATGTCAGAGACACGGCAATAAGCAATGCTGCTTCTCCAAAGACAACAGAAGAAGCAACAATATATGTGTTTCCTGCGCCTAAGAATTTAATCGGAGACAATTCATACGGTATCTGAAAGGCCATGTTACAGAAGTTGACTACCATAAACAGGATCTGCGGAGTAAAAACGATAATGTATCTGTTCCTGCAGATGAAAGAAACCGACGTGCTTAATACCGCACATAATCCCGCATATAAAAAGATAACTGCAAGACGCAATATCAGATACAGCCACGGGCGTGTGTAAAAGAGCCCTGAAGCAAAAGAAAACGGCTGTATCTTGTAATAGATATCGTAGTTCAGATCCGGTGTTCTGAAAGGAAATCTCAATGCGACTACCATAATATTCATAATTACCGGTAGACATACAATAACGCCTCCGGAAATAAACGCCGCTAAGTACTTGTGGAGATAGTAGACGTTTTTGTTTTCCCTGATAAGCATCTGCGCCGTATAATTCGTCTTCTTCTCCTTATACAGCGAGAGACCTGCCGGCATAACGGCAGCTATGGGGAACAAAAAGAAATACAAGGATGAAAACCATGAATCCCAATCATTCCCCATCCAGTACTTATATACAGAAGTTACTCCCAGCATCGGGTTTTCTCCTGCATGAAAAACATCACGAAAACTGCCGGTGATTACATATAACGCTGAACCGGCTGAAATAATGCAAAGTATCAAAAATGTAACTACAAACTTCCAGCCGGAAAAAGCCTTGCGCAATTCAATTCTCATCAAAAATTACCCGTTTAAAGAAAGCAGTTTCGGATCAAACAAAGTAACAGACAAAACAGCCGGCTCTTCGTCAGCTTTTATCAAATAAACGGCTTTGCATTCAATAGTCATTCCCTCAGACGGGATCCTAATGAAAAACATGGATTTTCTATCCGGCATCTGAGATTCACTCGGCTGGACAAAACCTGCCATCATTGCATCACACGGTTCAAGTCTGCTGTTTAAAATGCAGGAATTCGTCAGTGAAAAGTGATTCCTAGGGTCATTATCCGGGATATCGCTTGAAATACTGTGAGTTTTAGTAATCTCACATGTTATTACCATGTATTTTCTTCCCTGCAATGCCGTTCCGTCGGGACCGATGAATCCGGCTTCAAATAAATAATCTTTCATGGATGAGGCTTCAATGCCGATCTCATTAAGACTCGTTCCGTAACTCACGGACAAAACACGTACACTGTGTTCAAGTGATGTTTCCGGGTCTAAAAAAGACGCACTGTCTCCAAAAGACGTAATATCTGAAGCCGCATTTCTGATGTCATCGAAAGGATCAACTGCAATCCTCGTATCATCTGTATTAATTACATGCTCTGTCGGATCCGTAGCGGAAACCTCTGCAGAAGTATTTTCCGACGAAGCCGACAGTGCATTATATAATTCAGAATTCCGGCGGCATGATGTAACGCAGGATGCAGCAATACACCCGCAGACAAAGACCGCCAAAATATGTAAGCTCTTCTTCATATCAACGGTTAATTAGCAAAGGGAGAACTTCCTGTAGAATCAGGGCTCCACTGGCCGTAAATTGTTTTTCCTGCAACTAAACTGTTAGGTGCACTGGTACCAAGAAATGCATATGAATATCCCCATTCCTTAACATTCTGATGAATGCGTCTGTGTGAATCAGGATAGATAATGCAGGATGTTCCTCCGCATGTGCAGTTCTCGGAAACTTTGTATACGCTGTTTCCTCCATGAACTGAAAACTGGACACCATACTCTCCTACTGCCCAGGATGAATGGTCATAAAAATGAACATACGTGGGAGAAGTATCTTCCTTATACTCACCTTCTGTTGTCGTTTTATAGTAGTAATATGCAGGCAGCGTAAATGAAAAATCCACATCGCTGTTATTGTTTGCTGATAACGGAACTGCCGTAAAACAAACTACGGTAGCAACTGCTGAAAGCATTGTTGCAATAATTTTCTTCATCTGAATTTCACTCCTCTTTAAATTTGAATCTTTTTGACAGATCGTGATCCGGCCATGCCAACCCAATTGTCTTGTCTGCAGCAGTGCCAGAGCACGGCTGCAGACAAAACGTTTGTTGGAAAAACACTCTTCATGTGTAAAGAGAGAAAAGTTTCGTATCAAACCAGGTAGAGGACAGAACAGCCGGTTTTTCATCTTCTTTGATCAGAAAAATCATTTTGCATTCGATCGTCTTACCTGTTTCAGGAATCCTGATGGAATAAATTCCACCGGATATTCTGGTCTCATCCGGTTGAACCAGGCCTGCCTCAACAGCATCACAAGGTTTAAAGTCACTGTTCAGGATGCATGGATCGGCAATGGCAAACCTGTTTCTTTCATCGTCTGCAGGTATTTTTTCGGAAAGTCCTTTGGTTCTTGTAACTTCACAGTTAATAACCATGAACTTATAACCCTGCCTGGCCTCACCGGAAGATTCGATGTCACCCTTTTCGAATAAGTATTCTTCTATGTTGCCGGTGCTTACACTGATCTCATTAAGACTTTTTCCGTAACTTACTGACATCACTCTTACAGTGTGTTCGAGTGAAGTTGTGGGATCTGAAAATGCAGCGCTGCTCCCGACCGGTGTAATATCCGATGCCTGTTTTTTCATCTCTTCAAACGGATCGACCATTACTCTCGTATCGTCGGTATTTACAATATGCTCCGTTGATTCCGAAACAGGTCCGTCTGACGAAGCAGACAGAGCATTATATAATTCAGTATCCTGCCTGCAGGCTGTGAAGCTTGATGCAATAACACAGCCAAGGCATAAAGTTGCGATAAATTTCTTCGTTTTTCGTACTCCTATTAGTTTTGTTATCTATGCTTGTAGCACCTTGGGGAAGGTATGTGATTGTAATGTCTCCTAGGCTTTCAACCCCCTTTGCAAGTAAATTACGTGAACTATATAAAAGCCATAACTTGAATTCAATAAAAAACACGAAACCCAGGTGCCAATGTAAAAAATTAAATGGTAATGTAAAATATCAAAGTATATTTGACTGTTTTTGGCGGGAAGGAATTATGAAAGCAAAAAGATTGATCGCAGGACTTTTGATCCTGTCAGTTACGGCTTCAACAGCATGCATAGATAAGGGCAGTGTATTTGCCCCAATGACCGAGAGCAGCGAGGTGACTAATAAACCTGCTGTCGATTATTCACCGATGACTCCGGAAGAGATCTGCAAGACTCTGACATTGGAACAGAAGGCCGCACAGATGATGCAGCCTACGATATATAACGTCGATGCCTCCGAGATGAGGGTCACGGATTACGGATCGATACTCTCGAGAAAAGATGACTTCCCGATGCCCACGGCAGAGGAGTGGAAAAAGACAGTTACCGATTATCAGACAAATGCTCTTCAGAACGAAGCTCCTATCCCATTCATCTACGGCAACGACAGCGTTCACGGAGTAAACTTTGCATCAGGATGCGTCATTTTCCCGCATAACATAAATATAGGCGCAGCCCGCGATACAGCACTTACCGAAGAATACGGAAAGCTCGCAGGAAGCGACGTCGCACAAACGCGCATGATGTTAAACTTCTCGCCCTGCGTTGCTACCGCAAATGATCCCAGATGGGGAAGGACTTATGAATCCTATTCTTCAGACTATAAGATCGTAAAAGAGCTCGCCGTTGCATATACAAAGGGCCTTATGTCAGAAGGGGTCCTGGCATGCCCGAAGCACTTCTTCGGCGACGGCATGATATCTTACGGTACAGGCGAGAGCACACCTCTCGACAGGGGCGATTCAAAGCTTACCGAAGATCAGATCAAGGAACAGCTCTCTATCTATCAGGCACTGATCGACGAAGGCGTTAAGGTCATAATGCTCTCGCATTCTTCCCTGAACGGCACGAAGATGCACGAGAACGAAAAATACATCAGTTATCTCAAGAATGACATGGGCTTTAAGGGCATCGTTCTTACAGACTGGGATTCCGTCATGAACTGCTCCGGCGCCAATTACAAAGAGAACGTTATCCTCTGCGTAAATGCAGGTGTCGACATGCTCATGACCGAGACCGAACATGCCAATGCCATGAGATTCATTGTAGAAGGCGTCAAGGAAGGCAAGATCAGCGAAGACAGAATAAACGACGCAGTTATCAGGATCTTAACGGTCAAAAAAGAAGCAGGTCTTTTCGACGATCCCTATCTCGAAAAGATCAATCCCTCCTATGAATTCGGAAGCCAGAGATCTCATGAAGTAGCAAGAAAGCTCGCTGCCGAGTCCTTCGTGCCTCTTAAAGCCGGCGAAAACATGTACATAAAGCCCGGCATGAAAGTATTCGTTACAGGACCTGCAGCAGACGATATCGGTGTTCTCTGCGGCGGCTGGACCAACTGGTGGCAGGGAGAGACCGACAAAACTATCAGAGACATGAATATTGGCGCAAACCATTTCAGGTCTGAAGGAAGCTCTATCGTTGAAGCTCTCACCGCAGCAGCTAAAGAAGGCGGCTTTGAGATCGTAACTGACCAAAACCAGATCGGTTCCTGCGATATCGTGCTCCTCTGCATCGGCGAAAAGCCCTATGCCGAATGGTACGGTGATACAGATGACCTGTCACTCACAGGCAATATGGGACTTCCCGGAAATGCAGATTCAATAAGGCTCGCAGCACAGTCCGGAAAGCCTGTCGTTACGCTCATTGCAGCAGGAAGAAATGTTATCGTCGATCAGTATCTCGATGAATGGGATTCATGCATCATGCTGTATCTGCCTGGTACCGAAGGCGGCAACGCAGTCGCTGACGTACTTACAAAGAAAGTCCCCATGACGGGCACTCTTCCCATGCCCTACTATTCATCAGTAGCTCAGATCGGCACAGGCAAGTGCTGGAAGGATGTCGGCTGGAGCGCTCTTAAAGACAATTAAGTAATATCTGTTATTTCCTGCAGCGGATATAATATAGAGAGGAAAGGAGTACGGCCATGAAGATAGAACAAAAGCACAATTCAAATGTTCCCGCATACGCTGCCGCTGCAGCTCTTGTTGCTTCGACTGTACTCATGACAAGCTGCCAGATCGCAGGTGAAATAACATCTACTACTGCCGAACCTCAAATTGACGGCGATGTGGCCATAGTTTCTGAAACTTTTATGCCGGTGACCAGGGAATACTTAACCAACGTAAGCAGGAACTATACATTAGATGATCTGCAGATCGAATTAGGTTCCTATCAGAGCTATACCGACGGCAAATACTACTCATGGAATATGGAAGATGGCTCCATTGCCCGTTTCATGTTTGGAGAAGATGGCAAAATATCCAAGATCTATATTGACGGCGTTGAAAAGAGCCTTATATACAGCCATGATGACAGCGCTGAGATCGGCGCAGTGATCCTGGACTTTTTCACTTCTTTTGCGACTCCGGATTACCAGTCAATGAAAAAGTTCTGCACTATGAACTGCAGCAATGAATTTTTCCATGAAAATGACGTTTACGGAATGATCTCCGCAAAACTCACATCCTACCAGGACATTACCTACAAATACAAGGATAATAACGATCTGGAAGCCTATGTGTTTGTTACTGTTGATATGGAACCTTCTAAAGATTCCGCGCTGGTTGGAGAAACAAGCACATCGTTTTATGTCATACTAAGACAGACTGATAATATTGAATGGAAGATCACAGGCTTTACAACAAGCCCGTAAATTATCTTGCGAAATACTTTTTAAATCTCTCAGGATCGATCTGGAACAACTCTTCGCCTAAAGCATCGCTGACCTCTATCAGCATTCTTTCGTATGTGCACTGCAGAGGCGATACCTTGTTTTCGTCCCCTGTGTTCATCCTGTTGGCGCAGCCGCATGAATTGGTGCAGCGCTTAACAAGATCGCAGCCGATGCACGTCTCAGGCGTTGAAGCCTTTTTAGCGAGCTCAATTACTTTCTCATTATTGAGGCCTTCGAAAACATTTCCCAGGAGGTATTTCTCATCTCCGATAAAAGACGTGCAGGGATAAAGGTCTCCTTTAGGTGTTACGGGCATCTGTCTGACGCCTAAATGGCAGCGCTCGGCTGAGTTAAAGCCTTTGATGCAGTCAGCGATCTTAACGCTTATGGAAGACACATAGAACCATTCATCCTTGATGAACAGTTCCTTCATATATTCTGCGGTCTTTTCGAGCTGAACTCTTAATGCATCGAGATCTTCATCGGTCCAGTTGACTCTCTTGCCGTATGCGGGGACCATTGAGACTTTGTGAAAACCAAGATCGTGCAGATACTTAACTGATTCAGAGTAATAAGGAACAGCCTGGGGAGCGATCGTCGCAAGCGCTACAGAGTCCGGCATGTGTTTTAAAAGGAGTTTTGCTTTTTCTTCGACAACAGCTGATGTAGGCTTGCCTCCGACGAAAATCCTGCACACATCCTGCGCCTTGCCATCAAAAGAAAGTCCGATCCCCATCTTTGCTTTTTTCGCGCGCTCGATGAAAGCTTCATCAAGAAGCGTTCCGTTGGTCGTCATCTTGCAGCTGAATCTGATGCCTGTTTTTAAGGCCTTATCTTCACAGTAATCCAACGCTTTATAGATTAGGTCTTTCTTGAGCAGAGGCTCTCCGCCAAAGAAACAAAGACCGGCGATACTGCCCTTTGAAAAGGCAAGATCACAGGCCTTGATAAGAACCTCTTCGCTCATGTCCTTCGGACATTTTTCGCGGAGGCAGTATGTGCAGTCCATGTTGCAGTTATCTGTTAAATGAAGCGTCAGATTCATAAGTTCAGATCATCCGTTTACCTGGGCACCGCCTTCCAGTCTGACATCAGTCTCAGCAGGCTCACTTACCGTTGTTTCATCGGCATAATCCACATCAGGATCAACGACCTGTACGTCTCCGGCGAGTCCTACGTCCTCAGGTTCTTCGCCAACCAGAGTTGTGCCGCCCAGCATCTGCATATAGAAGTAATCTGTAGAGTTCTTACTTCTATCCTTGGACTTGGTGGCAGGAGCTGTGCATCCTGTTACGGCCATTGTCATTACCGTAGCTGCCAAACCTACTGCGTAGAGGGGCTTCTTATAGTCTTTTGCAGGTGTGATCTTCATTTTGAGTGTCCTCCTTGATTGTTCCTTATGCCCTATATACAGATAAAAGGAGGGAAATGTTGCAGTATTTAAAAATTCATCCGTCTTTTGCCGGATTACATTTTTACCACTGCTTAACAACGCCCATCTTAGAGCCGGGGCACCTCTTCATGAATTCATCCAGGATGAAATCGATCTGTTCAGAACTGACCTTAAGGAAATATCTGTCAATGCCGTGTCTGAAGAATATCCATCCGGTCTCAGCGTGGCGCTCGACTATGGTAACTCTCTTATAGTAGTAGCGGATGCTGACCTGGGCATCAGCCATAGACTGACTGCTGATATCAATGCCCTCATAGTTTGCTATATGGTCTTCCTCGAAAACGAATTTAATAACGAAATTTCCGGTCGGGTCTTTTTCCAGGTCCCTGTAAAACCATGTGAGTTTGCCGTCAGCATCGTAGCAGGTATCTTTAGGAAGACCCGACTGAGGATTAGTAATGAGCGGCTGAGTCTTGGGAACTGCTGTGGGCTCAGGCTTAGCGATCACAGCCGGTGCAGGCTGGGGCTCGATCTGAGGAACTGCTGCAGTCTCGGTTTTCGGCTCAGGCTTCGGTGCTGCAGGTGCCGGCTTGGGCTCCGGCTTGGGAGTAGCAGGTGCGGGCTTGGGTTCCGGCCTGGGCGCAGATGTAAATCCGGCTCTGGGAAAAGAGCTTGTCACAGCCCTGGTACCGGGACCGGGTGCCGGCTGAGGCTTGGGAGCCGCATTCTGCTGAGGCTTGGAAGTATTCTGCTGTGAACCCGTTTGACGCAGCGGTACAAATACGGCTCTCAGCTGCTTACCGCAGCTTCCGCAAAATAAATCATTTTGGTCTGTTGGCTTTCCACATTGCGGGCAATACATTTGGCACCTCCTGGTGATCTATCCATATACTCTTTATTCCATGCGCCCTTCTGTTTTAAAAAGGCCGCTGAATTTATTATATACAAATCCCGACCATTGTGGAGAAGAAAGCAATGAAGCTTACAGATCACTTATACCGGGCGTTTTAAATCAACTGATGGTACAGAGTTTCCCTCTCAGTATGTACCCTATCTTTTCATAGCAGGCATTTGAAGCAACGTAATCAGCATCCGTATAGAGCATTGGCAAGAACCCGGCGTCCTGAGCGATCTTCGTTACCTGATAGACCAGGTGTTCCGCATAGTGTCTGCGTCTGAAATCATCACGCGTATATACGAGGCCAATTGAAGCCATATCCCCTACAGGATGCCAGTTGCAGCTGGAGGCATATTCACCGTCGCCTGTTTTCCAGAAATATGCCGTGCCTGCCTTTATATCGTTTTCTGCATAAGCCTTGTATTGCTCACGGCTCTCCTGATCGATACCGACCGCAATATGAAACATATCGAAAAAGTCGACAAGAGCATCTGAATCCTCTTTTGTGCACTGATGAAGCTCGCCGTCCACAACCGTTGAAGGAGCAACGGGAGCAGGACAGTCGTATGCAAAAAGATTCGTGGAGATCTTAAGTTCGAGCCCGTCTTTTCGAGCTCTGGCGATAAAATATTCTGCCAGTTCATACTTGATGTTAAAACGGTGCTCTCCATCCATCAGCAAATTGTCTTTTGCGATATTGTATGCACGTTCCATCTCATCTTCAGGGGCATCATCAGGAGTCCATATCCACACGGGATACGGCTGCCCGGTAAAGCAGATGATCATCTTCTCGTGATCTGACAGGCGCAGTGCGCATTCTTCTTTTATGATCCTCGACATTACCGAGAATGTATATTTGTCACGGCTTAAAAGACTAAGGTCTCTTTCATCTACAAATGTATCCATCTTAAGCACCCCGTTTTTTCGATTATATCATGGCAGCTGTTCTTCACTTGCATTTTCCGGTTGTATTCCTTTTAACTTATCGTAGAAAACACAGATCAATATCGCCATAAGGGGCAAAATCACATAAGATATTACGTTCCTGCCGATATCAACAGCCCTGCAGACAGGAGCATCCGGAACAATCCCGAACAATCCCTTAACGATCCTGAAGGTTGAATCGCTGAAAGCGTGGAGCAGCATTACAAGCAGCAGATTATCCGAGAGCATATAGATTGCCGCAATAAACATGCCCCACAAAAAGGTCGAAGGAACCTGGATCAAAGGGTTTTCGCCGAAAAGGATATTCGGAGCATGGCTGAGTCCGAAGAATGCGCCTGCAACAGTTACCGTGAAGAGCCTCTGCTTAACAGTATCGGTGTTATGCATAATAAGGCCGTTCATCATAAGGGCCCTGTGAAGTGATTCCTCCAAGAAGCCGGTGGCAAACTGCTGGATGATGACTATGGTAAGGGTCACGATGACGCTTGTAGAAAAGGCATATGCGGTAAACAGCTTAAAAAACGGCGCAATAATGTCTAAGATAAGCGGGATCAGGACCAGCCAAGTCCATTTAGGTATCCTGTTCGAAAACAGTTCTTTAACCGTATATTTACTCTCACCGCGCTTTGAATATTCCGCAAGAAGCACTAATGCTGCTGTTCCTGCAATGATTCTCAGGAGGATGTCTGCGCAAAGAAGCATATTGTAATCCGTAAATACATCAAGATAGACCATGGCGGTCTCTATGCCTGTGAAGACAGCAAAGATCACTGCAGTTTGTATTATCGGTTTTGTTATTGCTTTCCTGTTATTCATTTCCATAAACCCCTTTCCGCTCCGGTTTTTCGTGATTTCCCGGAGTTTCATATGGGTTAGACGGATGAGCTCTGATTTCGTTACAAAATTTCTTTGAAAGAAATTTATTTCAAATATGCTTTCTTTTGTCTAAAATTTTATTTACATTTTGCATTTAAAATTATTAATATATAAGAAAACCTTGGAAAGACAGGACAGGTAAGATGAAAAAGTCTAAAACATTCTTTTCATCTATAAGCGCCAAATTGATGATGCTTATCATAGCTGTTACCTTTGTGCTCGCTGCAACTCTTGTGACGGTCAGTCTTGTCATGACCAGTAAGATCCTTACCGAAGAAGCGGCTTCTCATATGAACCTGTTCTGCGAGGAGCGTGGTGACGATTTAAACACTGAGCTTTTGAGGATCGAAGATGCCGTCACTTCTCTTTCCAGATGGGCAAAGAGCAAGATCCCGGATGTGGAAACGATTTCCGATGATTCCGAGCTTCGCGATAAGATCGTTGATGATGCAGTTGACCTCATCTGCTTTATGACTGAGGATAACAAGTTTATCCAGGGCGCATATATTCACTACTCGCTTGATATCACCGGTGTTACAGGCCGCGAGGAAGGTGTTTATTTCACCAGAGATGACAACGGAAATTTCGTTGATATACCATTTACCCAGGAAGAGATCGAGAATGATCCTGTTGCTGATTACTGGTATTACGGACCGATCAGAAACAAGAAGGCACTTTGGACAAAACCCTATTTCGATTACAGCGTTAACGATTACCTCATCTCTTATGTCGAGCCTGTCTATATTGATGATGTTCCGGTAGCTATCATCGGAGTCGACATCAGTTTTTCCAGGCTTCTCGAATGGGTGGACTCGCTCGAATATCACGAGACAGGTTATGTTTATCTCAAAGAAGGTGACGGAAGTGTCCACTATCACATTGATGAGCTGGGACATGATAATCTGCATTCTGACGAAGAAGACCAGATCATTGAGAACGAGGAGCTGATGTCACAGCCGGCAACCGGCGATAAACTGATCCGTTACTATTACGAGGGCAGAGACCGCGTTATGGCATTTGTAACACTCAGAAACGGAATGAAGTTCGTTCTGTGTGACGGATATGACGATATCTATAAAGAAAGAGCCCTCACAATGATCCTTATGGTATCCATAACAATAGGGATCGAGTTCGTTTTCGCGATCATAGCGACATATATGGCATCCCGTGTAACTACACCTTTGAGAAAGCTCACCGAAGCTGCTAATGAGATCAGCGAAGGTGATTACGATGTAGTTCTCCCGCCTGAAGATAATAACGAGATCGGAGAACTCTCAAGGGCGCTCAGGATCGCGGTAGATAACATCCGTGCGAGAAAGGACGAAATCGAAGCTACAGTCAGAGCACAGGACAGGAAGATCGAAGAGGATGCAAAGACAATGAAGCGTCAGGAAGATGACCTCGATATAATGAAGAATCTCGCATATATCGATCCTCTGACAAAAGTTAAGAGCAAGCATGCATATGAAGATACAGTCAAATATATTGACGAGCAGATAAAGAACGGCACCGCGGAATTTGCCGTTGTAATGTGCGACCTCAACTATCTAAAACATATCAACGACAATCTCGGTCATAAAGCCGGTGACGAGGCAATAAAGAAAACAGCAGGTATTCTCTGCTCGGTATTCCCTATGAGTACGGTTTTCAGGATCGGCGGCGATGAATTCGTGGTCATCCCGTCAGTGCTCGAATATGCGAAGATCGATGAGAAACAGGAGCTGCTCAAAAAGTTGTTAGTTGAACAGCATGAATCATCAGACAACTATCTTGAACGCATCTCGATCGCTTTCGGATGTGCTGTATTTGACCGTAAGAAAGACCATTCTTTCCATGAAGTTTTTGACCGGGCTGACCAGATCATGTATGAAGATAAGAGAAGGATCCACGAAAGAGACGGCATTTCAACCGAACGTTAAATCTAATGCCTCTTCAAGTCTGCATAGCATGCCGGACAGTGTTCCAAGCGTGTGCCTGAAGGCAGAGGTGTTCCACAGAAAGGGCACGTTTCAGGTTCTGCTGCAGATCCTGCTGCATTCGAAGCCGGATAGCCTGTATTCGTAGTCCCCAAAGGAACTACTGTTCCCAGATCGCTTATAGCAGTTCCTGCCATTCCCATGCCTGCAAATCCTCCGACAGCACCTGCAGGATTAGATGCAGCAGACTGCATGGCCTCTGTTAATCCTAATGCGACCAGTGCGCCAAGAGCAGCGGGATCGTCAGCAAAAAGCTTTGCAGAATCAAACTGCTCGACACGAGCTCTGGATTTCTCATCAAGAGTCAGATCTACAATTGTGATAGATTCAACGACCATGCCTCTGTTCTCGAGCCACTGCCTGGATACTGCTTCGTTTACGGAATCCTTCAGTATGCTCTTATTTGAGAGCAACTTCGGGAAAGGGATCTTATCGCGGGTTGCGCAGAGATTAAGGGCCTCTTCCATGTGGTCCTGAACTTCCAGGAAAGGCATTTTCGGGCTGTATTCAGTACCCATGAAATCAGCTACGGAAGTATCCTTGCCAGTCTTCCTGAAGAACTTTATAGGATCAACGATCCTGAAAGAGAACATTATCCTGAACTTGAAATATAGGTTGCCGTAAATGGGATCGGGATAAGGAACATTAAGGTATTCCTTGCATGTCTGATTCATTATCTCGAGCGCGTTTACATAGTAGATCCTCTGTGTTTTCGTAATCTCGCCGGCGAATCTGAACCTGTCGAAAGCATCTCCCAGAACGCTCTTAACGCCGCCCGAGAGGACCGATGCGGAAGATGATGTTTCCCATGTATAAAGGCCGGGTGTATCAACGCAGTCAGAGATCTCGCCGTTGTCGATCATGAGGGCATATGTGCCTTCTGGAACTATGACCTTTGATCCTGCTGAAATGATATCGGCGTTACCCTTATTAAACCCCCTGGAATCCGTGCGCTTCGCACGCTTAACGAGCATTTCCTGACCCAGAGAATCAGTTCTGAATGCCTCAAGATACTGGTCCTGGATCTCCGAATTGATCGAGTCTGATATTGTTCCTGCGATGTTACTTATAAATCCCATGTTTCCTGCTTTCTTTAACTGATGATTTGGTATTCCAAACACTTATTCGTCCTTAAACAGACTCTCAAATATCTCGAATGTTTCAGGACTCATCTTACGCACGAAACCGGAGAGCGATACCGAAGTTATCTTTCCGCTTTTTCCGTTGCCCAAACCTTTTAGAGATGACTTGGTGTTGCCGAATAACAGGAGCGGAACCTTCTCTTCGGGTATTGGTCTAGCCTTTATCGTTGAGCCGTTTCCAACAGCAGCGGTCTCAGAACAGCATGTGATCGGCATCTGGTGAAATGCGCAGTCTTTCTTTGTCAGGGTATCCAGGTCGATAGTGCGGGTGATGCCATCAGGAACAGCTGTTTTAGCCAGATAGCCTGAGCCGTCATGGTATGCAATGAACCTGCCGTCTTTTTCGGTGAAAGGACCGTCAGAGATTGTCATGGTTCCTTCTGGAATAATTGCAGCACAGGGCATTCCGACTTCCCTTAACTGGTATTCAAAAGCATTCTCCAGTTTTTCGACAGGGAGTCTGGCCATAACAACCAGCTTTTCTTTTTCCAAAGCCACGGGGAAAATAATATCGCCGACTTTGATCTTCTTTAATGAAGGCTCTTTGGAGTGACACCCGCCGTAGACCACCTTGATAGGGCCGTTATCCCCGGCTGCCTTAAGCTTCTTAACGTGGTCCTGTGACCAGAAAACCATATATCCGTTCATTGTGTTTCATCCTATCCCTGTAAAAACATGAACAACCTGACAAATAGATTATAATCGATTTTTCAAAAAACATTTTTAATTTACAAAATAATAAAAACGTATTCATCAGAAATACTCAGCACCACTGTAAAATTAGAATAGTTAATTCTGTATGAAGAAGGTCTGCGTCATTTATTTCTGAAAGATACCGGAGAGCCTTGTTATGAAGAAAAAGATAGCTGTTTTTACTACCGGTTGGTGTGCTGAGATCCTCAGTCAGTTCATCACGGGCATGGCAGGGCATTTGAATGACGGGAATACAGATATCTTTTTGTTCCTTTGCTATCCCATCTATATAGACACCGATGCCTTTAAAAAAGGCGATATGAATATCTTTAATCTTCCGGACCTTCATGACTTCGACGGCGCGGTGATATTTGCGAGCGGCCTGGATTTTAAAGACAGGATCGAAAATATCATCGCAAGATGTAAGGAAGCCGGCATCCCGGTCATTATGCAGGGCGCCAAAAGAGATGACGCATGCTTTGTAGGATCGGATAATTATCAGGCTGCAAGAGATCTCTGTGAACATATGATAAAAGAACACGGCGTTAAGCGCTTAACGTTTTTCGCCGGCACAAAGGAATCTTACGATTCCGAATTAAGGCTTAAGGCCATAAAAGACTATCTGGCAGATAATGGCCACGAAGAATACTTGAAGGAAGTCTTTTACACAAACTGGGAAAATGCGGCAGTCACAAAAAAGATTAGTGCGATCTGTGAAGCAGAAGAACTGCTTCCCGACGCGTTCATTTGCGCTAATGACGGCCTTGCGATGGAAACCTGTATCACACTTGGCAGATACGGATATGATGTGCCCGGCGACGTTCTCGTAACAGGATTTGATTTCCTTGAAGACAGCAAGATATTCGATCCGTCCATAGCATCTGTTGACCAGTGCTTTAACGAGATGGGCGCCGCTGCTGTCAGTCTGTTGAGAGATGTGACTGGCGGAAATGAGCAGCGGAAGGAAAAGATCATTCCCTGTAAGTTTGTACCGGGCGAGAGCTGCGGCTGCTATGAATTCCGCAACAGCGACAAGCTCAGAAGACGGATGGGCCGCGATAAGTATTATAAACGCGCATTGACAACATATTTCAACAGAAAGCTTGATATTATCGATTCAACCGTTCTGGCATGTAAAACCTACGAAGAGTTCAAGAAAAATCTTCACGATCTGTTAGTGAAAAACCACGATTATGAAGGTGACTCATTCCATATCCTGTTGGAACCCAACTTCGGCCTGTCCATATACGATCCGGATATTAAGCTCAATACCGAAGGATACAGCCGGAATATGGAAGTGATCTATTCCACGGAAGATGGCAGGAGTTATGAGGAACCAACATTTAATCCTAAGGATCTCGTGCCCGGTTATGACAGCGAGGGCGACAGCCACCTTTATTTGTTCCTGCCTCTGCACGAGGAAGAACTGGCTTACGGATATATTATTTTCAGAGACTGCCCCGAAAAGCTCGAGGACAGATTCCTTCACAGCTATCAAAAACGAATGTCGCTGGTTTTCGACAAATTCCGTCACGCGCTTACATTGGATCTCATCAATAAGAGACTTTTGGATCTGATGCGTAAAGACCCTTTGACAGGCGTTAATAACCGCATAGCTTACGATGACAAGGAAAAGCATCTTCAGGCGCAGATAAACACTGAACCTGACTTAAGATTTGCCATTGCCATGTTTGATGTAAACAGTCTGAAGCTGATCAATGACTCATTGGGCCACGAAGCCGGCGACGAGTATCTTATCAGATCATGCCATCTGATCTGCAGCGTCTTCAAGCACAGCCCCATATACAGGATGGGCGGTGATGAATTCGTGGCAGTATTGAGCGGTGAAGATTATGAAAACCGTGAATCTCTGATGAATAAGATAAATGAACTGATGAGCCCTTATTCTGATGCTCTGCCGCTGCCGCCGGATTATGTTTCCATCGCCTGCGGAATATCTTCTTATGACATCAATACCGATAAGTCGGTTGCAGATGTAAGCAAGCGTGCAGACGAACAGATGTATAAAGATAAGGCTGCGAAAAAGAAAGCTTAAGATTTATTTGAGCGGAGCACCTGCATTGCTCTGTTTTCGCGCTCTTCCTTTTCCTTGACGGCTCTGTCTCTGTCCTTCTGTTTCTTGGGAAATACAAGAGGAACAGCAGGGATTATGTATGCATCATTTTCGATCAGTATTTTTGTTTCTTCAGTTGTATCCGTAAAAGGCAGCAAAGCCGCTGTTTGCGCTAAACTCTGTGTCTCATAGAGCGTCCCAATTGCTTTTATCACCGGTTCTTTTTTATTGAGCCTGTTTTTTCTCACAGGAAATCTTTCGAAAAAGACAGTGCTTAAGATAACCGGATCTTCATCGGTTACCAACGGATCTGTAAGGTGATATGTTTTAAAACCGTCCTTTTCGGGTATAAATATCTCGGTGATCAATTTGTCCCCTGCTCCGAAAACGCGCATCTGGCCTTCATCCGTGTTAAACAGTAAACAATTGTTGTGACATCTCCCGATACGGTTTATAAGCCTGTCTGCATTGTACTTTTTCCTGCCTTTAGCACGGGTTACATCAACGTTAAAAGACAGGTCATTCGGGTTAGCCATTATTCTCAATGTTATTATGACACCCGCTAAAAGCGCCAGGCCAAGGATCAGGATGAATATACCCGCAAACAGCATGCTGCCGTCTCTTCCGGCCGGATCCAAGCCCAGGAATGAGTGAATGATAATGCAGCCCATGACAATAAAGCCGGGTCCTGCAATACCCCCTCCGATCCAAAATACCGGAAAGCTTCGTGCTCTCTTTGTTATTATGCCTGACACTAGTTCAATCCCTTACTCCCTTGCACATTTATTATGTGCTCAAAGCTTTCTGCATTTGAAACACATTGAAAGCGGAACCATTTTCGCTTTTTGTGCCTTGGGGCTGTTATCTTCAGTATCAGTTAAAGACTTCTCATCGGTTTGCTCGACCATTTTTTCGATTATAAAACCTGCATCATACAGTGCATTAACATATGTTGAGATCTTCCTGTTCGCAAATGTTACTGTTGTGTCGTGGACCGGCATCTTGAGATAGGACTCATCAAAATAACTGCGCGAAAAGACCATCTTTCCGTTATCTGCAACATCTTCTCCGGTCTCATACGATTTCGCGACACAGTAGTGAAGCGGATGCCCCCAGCTGAAGATGAAAATACCGTCTTTCTTGAGATACGAATTGACCCTCTTAAATGTCCCGTCAAGATCTGTCGTCCAGCCTATTCCGTAGATTGAATAAACATAGTCAAAATAATCCTGTGGAATGCCGCTCTCTGCTTCCATTGGTGCACATATAAACTTAGGACTGCAACCACTCTCATTCAAGAGCTTTTTGGCATTATCCAATTGCTTCTGTGACAGATCCAATCCCCACAGTTCTCCTGCTCCTTTTTCCGCCAGATATTTGAGTGAATGACCGCTGCCGCAACAAAGTTCAAGGACCTTCTTCCCTGCAACATCCGAAAAGAAATGAAGGTCGTCTTCAGTGACAAATTTAACTCCGTATTTAGGTAAAGCAGTCGTTCCAAACCAGAGATCAGCATGATCATCCCAGTATTGTTTGTTTTTCGCTATTATCTGTTCTTCCATTTTCATTTTATGTTTTTGCTTTGCAGCAGATCAGCACATTATAACTTGAATCACCGTTTATAAACGATATCTGGTAGAAATAGCCGTCTTCCACATATTTGGCAGGGATCGTAAGTGAATATGAACCGTTGTCGTTTGTGACCGGGCAGCCGTCTGTGATCTTTTCGACATTATCGGAATGGTATATCTCGAGCTGCATAGAAAAAGGATTTTTCTCTTCTGCAGCTTCCCGGTTACCTTTGAAAACCCCAAAGCCTAATTCCTTATCGCTCTTAAAGGTGATAACGATATCTTCGTTTGCAGGATAGGTAGGAAGCATAAACGTCATGCTGTCGAATTCTTCTTCTGTTTCAATACCGAGTTTTGCATTGCTGCCCCAGTCAAAACCGGTTGCAATGCCCGAAAACACAACGACGCTCGCGTAATCATCATTAGTAAACACATAGGTCGTTTCAGTTGTTGTTTCTTCAGTAGTTGTTGTGGTCGTAGCCTCTGTAGTTGTCTCTTCAGAAGTGCTGCTTACCGTTGTTTCCTCTGCTGCATTGCAGGCCGTCATTAATACAGTTGATGCAAGTAATACTGCCAATACTTTGTTCTTCATATTTTTCTCCATGTAGTTGTCTTATTTTAAAAATGAATTATATTACTTAGCGGTCAGGTGTTTCTTTCAACAAAGGAATCCATTGTCCGGTGCTTGAGTGCGTGCTCAAGAAGTTCCGGCAGTTTTTCCGGCGGACAGCCGAAGCACGGGATATCCATCGCTGAAATCCTTTCTGCCAGCTGATGGTCATAGACAGGCTTTCCGCTGTCAGAAATAGCAAGCAGTACCACTATGGTCACACCGGACTCTTTCAGATCAGAAAGACGCTGCAAAAGGCCTGCACGGTTGCCGTTCTCATAAAGATCCGTTACCAGGAACATTGTCGTCTTTGCGGGTGCCGCGATCAATCCGCTGCAGTAAGCGACAGACTTTTCGATATTGGTTCCTCCGCCCAATTGTATGCCGTAAAGCAATTCAACAGGATCCTCACACAATTCCGTGAGATCCGTGACCTCAGTATCAAAGGCGACCACATGGGTCTTTACGGAGCTGATACTCGCAAGAATACATCCCATTACGGAGGCATAGATGGCCGATTCACCCATGGAACCGCTCTGATCGATATCCAGAACGATCGTCCTCGAAGCGCTTCTTGCCGTTGATGCATGTTCAAAGAAATAGAACTTCTCAGGATAAAGCGATCCTGTGCTCTGGTCATAATTCTTCAGATTTCTTCTTATAGTCAGTTTGTAGTCAAGAGCGCTGGCCGAAGGGATAGGAGAATGTTCTCTTTTATTTACTGCCGAACTGACACACCTGCGCACATCATCTGCCAGGCGCTTGTTGATCTCTTCAATGATCTTGCGGATATACTCCCTTGCCTGTTCCTTTGCTTTTTTCGGTATCTGGTCCTTCATCATCAGGAGAAGCGAAGCCATGGAAACGTCCGGAGCAAGTTCCGACAGCATCTCAGGTTCGAACAAAAGCTCCTTCATTCCCATACGCTCGATTGCATCGTTCTGGATCACGCGCACCTGCATAGGCGAGAATAGTGTCCTTAAATCTCCGAGCCACTTCGTAAGCACCGGTGAAGCCATCTTTTTGCCTCCGGCGCTGCCGTTCTCCTTATCCCATCCGTAGATCTGTGAAAGCGCCTGATCCATCAGCATATCTTCTGCCGACATCAGACTCATGCTTCCTGCCGGGAAACCGCTCTCGCTCTCGCTTCCGAGCAACAGACGCCACTTCTTCAGCTGTTCTGCGGTATCCGTTGTCTGTGTAGTTGTCAGATCAGTATTATTTTCCATTTCGCTTCCCTGTTGTCATTTAATCCCGCATCATGTGCTAAATATCAAAGTCAAAATCGTCCACATCACCAATGGCGCTCTGTTCAGCTTCATTCACCGCACGGCTCTCTTCTTCCGTCAGGGTGCCGTTCATGTAGGCGGCAGCGGAAGTTGCATTTACGCCAAAGATCTCGCAGATATTTTCTGCAATGTCAAGTTTCTCCGCCGGCGAAAAAGTAGAGAATGTCCTCCTGAGACAGATTGCAGCCGATCTGAATTCTTCCTCGTCCAATGAACGGATATAGGAAGCCAGATGCTCCCAGATGCCCAGTCTGGCGATCAAGGCTCTGTGATTCTTCTCTGCCAAGCCTTCAAACCAATATGCGCCGTCTGCTGAAGGCATGCCTTTTGCAAGATGGCGTTCCATCAAGGAATATAGCTTTTCCGCATCGATATCGCCGCGTTCAGCCAAGGCTCCGCATGCAAATCCCGACAGGAGGGGATTTGCCATATCATCTTCCGCAAGTTCCATATACGCATGTATGAGCCTTTCTTTATCAAGAAATTCATGGATCTGCACCGCATCCCATACCGTTGCGAGTGCCGGAAGGATCTCTTTTGCTGCCGCTTCATCGCAGACACATTCTTTTCGAAGATTCAGACAGAATTTCAGGAACAGTCTTTCCATAAGCGGCTCGATCCCGGACAGATCCATGCGCCTTATGTTACCGAAGCGTACCGTCATGGAGAGATCTCCGATGGCACAGCCGACATCCTGGATAGCTTCATTTCCTGCCGCGCTGTTTTGCACAGCATAGATGGCTTCCCGTACGCATATGGTCAATCCTGCCTCGAGTGCTTTTGCGAGGATTGCCGATGTCTGCTTCACATTCTCCGCAGCGCGCAGCATCTCACCAAGTACAGTCACTGCGGCCTCTTCTATGGTATCTCCTTTAAGGGATTCCTCGACGATACGTATCTCACACTCCGGTGTCCACTGAAGGCTCCATTTCTCCGCCCATGTAGCCGTATCCTGACGGTATCTTTCCTGCTGGCAGAATCCGGTCTTCAGGACTGACATACGGTGCAGGAAAAATGAACGGTTCAGATCAAGGAATGCCGCTTCCTGAGATTTCACGCGCAGATTCTCACGAAGATCCAGATCAAGTTCCTGACGTTCGCTGCTCCTGAATCTTTCCAGCTTCAAAACCTTCAACTGACGGAGAAAATCTTCCTGTACGGAAGTACATACCGTTCCTTCCGGCATCTGACCGATCCTGGTTCCGATCTCGGTATTGGCTACAGCAACCGAAATCTCAGCAAAACTTCCCTCTCCGATACATGTAATGGCTGAAGATCGGAGATCCGCCAGCGCAGGATATTTTCCGCCGTTCATCGCAGCCAGCTCGTTTGCAAGCCTGAGTGCCTCGATGACCTGTGCTGATGACGCCATTCCGCCGTGCAGTCTCTGATAAGCTGCCACTCTGGTCAGATATTCCGAAGCGGCCATATCACCGCCGGGAGCGCCTCCTAATGCATTACGGCACCTCCACAGGATCTCGAAATAATTTGGTGCCTTCGCACCTGCCCCGTAGCCGGAATGTTCCGACAAACGGTAATATGAATACGGCATTAAAGTCGCATTACAGTCCTTCAGATTTTGTTTACCGGCAAGAACAGCATCAGTCCTTTTGCGGTCATCTTCCGAATACTCTTTCTTTACTGCAGATGTATGAAACGCACCTGTCACTACCACGATGCTGCGGTCAGGATCTTCCGCTACAGCCTCCGCGATCATACGGCGCATATGGCATTCACGAAGCTCCTCGTGCTCAGCCTTGAAACTGTCTTTATCAGTCTCCGAAAACTCGCGCAGAGAAGCACCGTACATTTCCATTGCAGCAGTGAGCTCTTCGCCGTTGCTGCACCCTTCAAAGGTATACTCCCAGAAAGACTCGTGCGGTATGCCGGTCAGCTGTTCGATCTGTTCGTATACGGATGTTTTTTTATCCTGTCCGGAACTCCCGCCATCCGTTTCTTCCTTGTCCCCGTCCTCATCAATGCTTTGGGAGGATATCATCTCTTCTTCTGCTTCTTCTGCGCGTCTTCGAAGTTCTTTGTAGTATCCGAGTTCAACACTGGAAGGAAGATCTATAAAGCGCGCTTTGACGCCCTTTTCCTTCGCCCAGAGAATGGCCTGATACTCCGGCGAAAATTCCGCGAAAGGATAGAGCACCGTCTCTACAGGCGGTTCTTTCGTGTATGCCAGGATCGCTGCAGGCAGTTCTGCTTCTTCCGACACGAGGCCGTCCATGAGACCGTTTAAGTCCGACGGTCCTTCGATCAGTACAAGCCCCGGTTCTTCATTCTGCAGCAATTCCCGGAGATAGTATGCACATACCGGCGATAAATGCCGGATTCCGAAATAAGTGATCTTTCCCAATTTAGAGCAGGCTCCTGCACTCCGAATAAAGCGTACTGTATTCCCTACCGCGCTTGCGCATTACGTTCTCAAGATATTCTTCCCATACCTTGGCATCTTTCTTATCGTCTTTCACGATCGCTCCCTGCAGTGCGCTCGCAAGTTCGGCATCCGTTACCTTGCCGTTGCCGAAGCTTCCTGCCAGCGCCATGCTGTTCACGATCAGTGATATCTCTTCTGCCGTCGAGAGCACACCGCTGGTCTGTGCCAGCTTAACTTTACCGTCGATAGTCTGTCCTGCACGCAGCTCGCGGAAGATGGTAACAACCTTTTCCACGGTATTTGCATCCGGCATTGAGGCACGAAGTTCAAAATCATTAGCCAGCTTGGCTGCTCTTGTCTGTACGATCTCCATCTCCGCTTCGATAGATGCCGGTGCCGGCAGGACCACGATGTTGAAACGGCGCTTCAATGCGGAACTCATCTCATTGACGCCTTTATCTCTTGTATTAGCGGTAGCGATGATGGAGAATCCTTTTTTCGCGGCCAGTTCCTCAGACAGTTCAGGAATGGCGATACGCTTTTCGGAAAGGATCGAGATCAAGGCATCCTGTACTTCGCTCGCACAGCGGGAGATCTCCTCAACACGTGCGATCGCTCCCTCCTCCATTGCCGTATAGATCGGGCTCTTGATGAGACTCTCATGGGACGGCCCCTTGGCAAGCAGCATCGCATAGTTCCAGGAGTAGCGGATCTGCTCCTCGGTAGTGCCTGCCGTACCCTGGATAACGCGTGATGAATTGCCGTTGATCGCGGCACTTAAGTTCTCCGAGAGCCATGACTTGGCCGTTCCGGGATCACCTATCAGAAGCAGCGCACGGTCCGTGACCAGTGTTGCAATACAGATCTCGACCAGACGCTTATCACCGATGTACTTCGGTGTGATCGTCTTACTGCCCGCTTTGCCGCCGCAGATATATGTAAGCACCGAACGCGGCGACATCTGCCAGCCGGCCGGCTTGGGATCTTTGTCTGCTGCGATCAGGGCATCGATCTCTTCTTTGTAGGTGTCTTCTGCGGAAAGCCGCAGGATCTCGTTTTGATTCGCCATTTTTCTATCCTCCGTATACTCAGATCATTTCATCTATAACCCGCATGATCTTCTGCCGGTCTTCAGCTCTGACCTTTGAGAACATCTTGTTCACCCGGTCTTTTGCATATTGATACTCTTTGACCATCTGATCATGATCAGGGATCTCCACACGCATGCTTCCGTACCATCCGGCTCCAGGTGCGACACTCGGTCTTAAGCTCTGCACTTCCGAATTCTTGCAGAGGAATTCATAGTACAGATCGACTCTTCCCTTTTTATCCGTGATAAGTTTATGAACCGGCGTACCGTAATATAACGACGGGTGTGCCTCTATAGCCTTTTCCAGGAACGGTATCGCTGCTTTCATAATCCGCTCATGCTCCCATGGTCCGACACTGTATGGACCATAGACTGTATCTTCGCACAACGCCCTTGTTGCCGGATCGCTGCTCAGGCAAAGCTTGGAAAGGCTCACACAGCATTCCGCAGCAGCATTGAAGCTCTTAAGCGCCGCCGGATCTGTCAGAACATCCAGTATCGCCTGCGGCAGCTCTTTGCCGATCTTTCTGGTAAGAAAATCAAACCCGCGTGTCCACTCGACACGATACTCGCCTAAAACCGGGATCAAACGGATACTCCGGAGCATTTCAGATGCAAACTTATAACGGGCAGGGCATTTATCATCCTCACAGTAATTGCCATAGATCATGTCCTGAACGCGCATCAGATCAGAAACACTCAAAGTGCCATTTACCAAACCGCAATATGCGTACGCTCCCGAAAATCTTTCAGGACTTTTTTGATAAAGCTGTTCGATAAGTTCATCCGCACCTGGAATGCCTTCGATCAGATTGCCGATGAGGATCGACGTTCCCGAAGACCTTCTGCCCTTATTCATCAGCTTCAACATTCTGAAGAACGCTTCTGCTGCAACCGGTCCCGTCTTTCTCTCCAACAGGGTCATTTTCGGCGGCTTCTTATTATCAGCCTCACATAATTGAACATACTTCCAAACACATGCTGCAGCGGTTTCTGACGGAGATACCCTTATCAGCTCCTCATCGGATCCGGAGAAATCTTCTTTCGCAAGCATTTTCTCGAAATAGTTATCGATCCCCGCTGCCCCTGAACGGGCCAGAGATTCAAGCGCTGCCGATTTGATCTTACCCTTACCTGTCTTATATAACTCCATTAGGACATCTTCATTATCGGTGCTGCAGGAGAGCGCACTTATAGCCTCCAGGCGGACCTTCTGTGATATCGTTTCGTTCCGGGCAAGTTCCTGATACCAGGCATTCTCTTTGGCACCATATACACTTGCTATAACCTTTATCTGTCTTCCCTTTGCCGATTCATCTTTCAGATCCAGGCTGTCCTTATAGATCTGCTTCAGACCGTCACCGCAGATCTCCAGAACGAGTGCGGCAAATCTTTCTCCATATTCCGAGGCTCTGCCGTTCAGTCCGTCGGCTACAGCCCTGCCAAAACGTATGTCAGTGAGCACTCCGGGATACTTATCAGTGATCTTGAGGGTATTTTCGCTTCCCTTATGCAGCAGTTCCAATGCTTCCTGCATCTCTCTGTAAGTAACATTACCCACAGGAGGGTTCTGGTCCCAGATTCCTGCTGTTTCCTTCTGACCTATGACTTCACCGCCTTCAGGCTCTCCGTTCTGTCCGAGCGTTACCGCGATCGCATCAGCCAAAGCTATGCAATCCGCCAGAAGCGATGATGCATCTTCTCCTGCTTCAAGAAGTTTCTCGCATTTTTGTTTGAGCGCAGCAAATACCTTGCCTTTCTCAGCAAGTGAACCAAGGTCCTCCACGGCACGCTTTAAGCGGAAATCCTCAGCAATGATGCTGCTGCCGGCCAGCGCCGCATTATATAACCTGTCACGCACTTCATAAAAAACTGCTATCTCCATATTGTCCTCCGCTTTCCTTTTTCCAAATCCGCCATTGCTGCTTTATATCAAACGCAAGATCGCAGACCGTGTAACCACGGCAAGCGGCACCATGTAAACTTTTTTATCTTCTGCCGAATAACGGATCTCACCAAGGACTGCGCCTTCTTTGCAATAACGTTCCGGGAGATGTCTTAATGTCTTAAGGCAGCCTTCATATTCGGAGGATTCGCGCAGTTCTATGGATTCCTCCCCTTTCCTGAGCGCCATCACGCCTTCCTGCGAGACGGTTATGCAGTCGAATGCGATCAGCATTGCTACTGATTCATCTGACAATGTATTCTTCAGTTCGTTCTTAGCTTCTTTTACGGAGGCATTGATCCCGTCTCTTGCAAAAGACAACACTTTTCCCGGTATTTCGGGACCGCAGGGCTCGCTCACGGCCTCCTCCCAACGGATACGTCTGTTGATCCCGCCGGGATAGAAATACAGCTTCTTCACTTTGTACAATTCAAAAGCGCTGTCATCGGCATGCACATATTTCTTTGCTTTCACCGGACGGATATTTTCAGTCTTGGAGATCACGCCGCCCGTCAGATCAATCCAATATGCGGTATCTGTCTCGGTCTGTGCAGCCTCATCCCAAAGCACAGTAAAGGAGAGCTGCACAAGTTCGGAATTCTCTTTATAAAGACCGAGTTCCTCAAGCTGGTCTAAGCGCCAGATGCCTCCAAGCTGCTCGTAAAGAATGTCGTCCTTCGGTCCGAAATCGCCGCTCTCGAGCTGTTTTTCCAGCCACGCCCTGCATTTCTTGGCCGCCTGGTCGAGCTGAACCAGTTTCTCCACAAGTTCCTTCTCTCCGGACTGACTTTTGTCTGCCTGCACTGCCAGAATGAACCTCTGCAGCAACAGCTGCAGGCCGTTCAGATAGTAATCACCCAACTGCTTCGTGAGATCCTTATATTTGCTTACAGAACCGCTGTTTACTGTACCGAGTCCCGCACTAAGCATCTCATTTGTAAAATCGGAAACCAGGGAAAGACCTTCCATCTGGCGGGCGATCTTTTTCTTTGCTGCCGAATCAGCAGAAGCTTTCTTTTTCTGTGCTTCTTTCTGAAGTTCTTCTTCGGACTTCGGTGATACATCAGCAGAAGCTTCCTGCTTAGCCTTCTCTTCGCGCTTCTCGATCTTTTCGCGCTTGCGGGCTATGTCCTCAGGCACATCGCCGGTCTCAAATGTCCTGCCTGATGCAAAGTCCAGCATCAGTGCCAGCGCATGCTTGCACGGGAACTGTCTGCTCGGGCAGCTGCAACGGCTGATCACTGAATCTCCTGAAACATCAACCGATGTATGGTACGGCTCTTTTCCTGACCCTTTGCAGTCACCGTAGATCAGTGTCCTGTCTGCGGTGATCTTTCTTCCGGTGAAATCCCCTTTCGATGATATCTTGCGTGCATTCGCCAGCGCAGAAGCATTCACTGCATTCCGCTGTACATATTCTTCTGTAAGTACCGAAATATCCATAGATCCCCCTTTCTTTCCCGGACGTCATTTTGCCCTGTATTTTGGATTATAACATTACGGCAACAGGATACGGCCATCCGTTTTGAATAGGGGTAACAGCTAAAAAAATAAGAGTCAGGATTGCTCCTGACTCTTTTGTTATCACATCTTATCGAAGTAGAACGAATCTGCAATATCCTTAATATCTTTGTCCGTGTAATTATTCGGATTGCCATCGTAATCAAACGGCATGATATTTATCACCACAAAGCTGTTTTTGAGGTTTGCCGTGATGAATGTTCTTCGCCTGCCTCTGACGTCTTTACCCTCTGAGATCGTGACCGGAATTCCGCTCTTTGTCATGTATGTATACTCTTCAAAGCCTTTAGAGGTTCCGACATTAACAGTTACAGTATCAAAATACCCTCTCACGCATCTTCTTATCTGGAAATTGTACTTGTTTTTATAAAGTGCATCCATCTGGAACGTTCCGTCATCGTAGAAGTATGCGCCGCCGGTAATGTTGTCATTAAAGATATCTCCGACCTTTTCCTCGAGTTTCTTCTCGTCGCCGTCGTCCCAGTTCTGATGAAGCTTAAGATTGTACTTTGCCGTTATCTCATCGACCTTATCAGCCATCGCCTGCGAATAGATAAGATATGCACCATACTTCTCCTCAAAAGGATCTACACCCGTGCGCTTAACTTCCGCGTCAAACGCATCGATGATCTTATAGTCACGATCGTAGTTCTGCTCGAATTTGAGCCACTCGGCAGCTGCCTTGTATTCGGGTGAATCGGGATATCCCTGCAGCGACCATTCCTCGCGCGGAGGCATTGAATGCTTAATGTCTTCTTCGATCGACGGTCCCCATGAACTTCTTCCGAAAGATAAAGGTCCGATTCCGCCGGTGATTGCTGCATAGGCCGTGATTCCCATCGCCGATACTACAGCCGCGACCAGAATAACCGTTAATGCTCTCTTCTTCGTCTTATTCCTGGGTAATTCTGTTGTTACAGCGGGAGAAGCCAAGAGCATCTCGCGCATTGCTTCCTTTCTTGATACATCCATTTTTATCTTATCTGAGGTATCTCTCATAAATATTCCTCCAATCCAATCTTCATCAAAGCCTTGCCTCTGTTGATCCTTACGGCAACGGCTGACTCGGATATCTTCAGTATTCCGGCGATGTCTTTGTAAGAGTAGCCTGCATAATAGTGCAGATAGATAGGCATCCTGAACTGATAGTCCAGGTTCATGAGTTCATCAAAGACTGCCCTGTTTCTCTCATTGAAATCATCGAAATACTGCAGCTCGTTTTCACAAGACTCAAGATCTACGCCTGTCTTGCGGGATGCTGACCTGAGATAATCCCTGCATCGGTTTGCCGTCATGGTAAAGAGATACGTTTTCTCCTTACATGGTTTATATTCGACATGATCGCCGAGGAGTTTTAAGAACACGTCCTGAACTATATCTTCAGCATCGTGTTTAGAACCTGAATAGTAAACGGCAAATCTGTATAGATCATCTGCATAAGCATCAAATAATCTGACTACATCTTCGTTTTTCAAAACTTCTGCCTCCGGTGTTATTTGAGATCTCACCTATAAGACGTATCAGAACACCATTTTCTTACAAATGTTAATGATATAGAAAAATACTTGGCCAAATAAAGATCGTAATAAACAAGATGATTATTAGAAGTACATACAGCAACACAAACCACTTTATTTTAGATAACAGGAAGATTAAAAGAGCGCCTATTAGAAGACAACACAAAACTGCAACAATAGTAGAAACAATATTTCTTGTTTTAGCCCGTTCTATTTTAATGCGTGTGCTTTGTTCTGCTTCAGAATATAATTCCCGGATCTTAGCCTGTTCTTCAAAACAATCCCAAGACAGATGGAACCAGAAAAATCCCTCTTCCAATCCCTGGGTCAGCTGCTCCAGATCATCCAGTTTAGTGAACTCATCAAAACCATCATTTGTTTTCGAATAGTAACCGCCAACAAAATTAGAGCCTATGGTTTCTACCAGTACCACAGAACCTTTCGGTGCAATAACTTCCTCTTCTCCTTTATCCAACGGGATATCTTTACTAAAAGTCAGATATAAATTGTCTTTGGGTTCGTAAAACGTGCCATAATGGCCTGTTTCATTTAAAGTTTGTATATAACCGGTATAAATGATTGCTATAACTTCAAGCACAAGCAAAACAATAGCTATGATCTTTTTTACGTCTATTTCCCATTTGCTCATCTGAAAAGTCCTGCAACTTAATTAACTCATCGATTATTATCTTTACTGTATTCTGTCCCACAACTGAACTTCAACATAAGCATACTTGTTGCCGAGAGATTCCTTGAGGAAAACGTCAACAGAACCGTCACAGGCCTCAATCCGCTCATATAAAAGTTTTTTCGTCAGAACAACCGGTTCATTTCCATGGATCATAAGAGCACAGCTGTCGCCAAGCGTGAAGCTGACCTGATCATCCGGAATATCATCAAGATCAAGAATTATCTTATCGCTGCTGTCAAACCACTCTCTGAGGTATTCGCACTCAAGAAGGGTAAACGAATAGGGGTTAGAGAGCTTCGGCTTTCCGCCTAATTGAATGAACTTCTCACGCACAAATGCATCCGCTTTCTTTCTGGCAGGATAATAGTTCTCAAAGTCAGCGAAACGGCCGAAACTGGTAGTATCCGGATGTGCAGCAGCCAATTCTTCTGCCTTGCGGAAAGCTTCCTCCTCAGGAAGAAGCATTATGTTTTTCCATGGGTCTGTTCCAGGATAAAAGTAATGTGTGATATAAAGCTTGTCCATAAAAAGTTTACTCTCTTCTCATTACCATTCTGACTATTGTAACCGGTGTTCCGAGAGTCCATTCCTTTTTGCATCCGTCAAATTCAAAACCGTATTTGTGATAGAAATTTATGGCTCTCTCATTCTTTTCGAACACCCATACAAAAAACGTATTGTATTCGCTGAGCCTTGAAATTGCTTCATTCATCAATCTGTATCCTACTTTCCGGCCGTAATACTCCGAAAGGATATAGATCGCATCAACTTCTCCTGCGTCCGGCAGGTCTTCATCCCTCGACGGACTATATACTGCAAAACCTACAACTTTATCTTTATCCTTAGCTACAAGCGTATTTTCCGGGAAATTCCTGGCACGTGCTGTTGTAGCCTCTACGGTCATCGTATCAAGATAGCGGTCACATACAATGCCTCTGTAAGCTTCCTTCCATGCAGTGCAATGAACATATCCCCTGCCGCACAATTCCTCATCGGTTTCAGCGGATTTTATGATTATTGAATCATTTATTTCTTCCATGAATAATTATCCTCCATACAGCTTTCAAGATCAGACTACCGAATCACGGTGATAATCAGTCAGATCCGTTCCAAGCTTCTCATAAATAGTCTTAACGGTATCACCCGTACTAAGTGTCTTAAGCTCTGCATCTGTCATTCCGACAAGCTCTAGAAAACGCACCGATCCGTTAGGCGTACTGAGCGTGTTGGCGCTGGTATCCGCAATCGTTATAAATCCGGTGAGATTGCTCTTCTGCTTGGCGTCCATACCTTCCTTCTGACCGGTATAAATGTATTCATAAGGGAAGAATAACTCGCCGCGGGTAAAGCTCATTCGTGCAATTATCTGGAAGATGTTGCAGATATTCTTAAACTCTCCCTCAAGATCTTCAAAATCGTATTTCTTGAGTTTTAATGTAAGCTCATAGCCATAACCGCTTACTTCTTTGTCTTCGCACTCTTTATCGTACAGTTCAGTCAGACCATACGAGACAAAATGCCAATAATCACCGCCGTCATAAATGCTGATTCCGTCAAGCGGATCATTTCCGCCAAACATCCATTTGATCAACGTTCCGTAGTGTTTCGGATTGTCCTGACCGGGATAAATACGGGAAAACTCATTTGTTATCACATCCCAACCTGATGTGTTGATAGAATCATTGTCACTCATAATCTGTCCCTCCGATAAGTCTGATTCTTTGTTCTGCTGATTAAAGTTCCTTAGTGATTATCTCAATATCTTCCGGCTGATTCTTAACGGCTATCTGGAACTGATCCTCATATATGATCTCACCCGGAATCTCATCGCATTCTGAAACATAGAGCTTTATTCCATACTTATTGCACATCTCACGGTAGAACGTCATCTGATCCCAGATATCCTTTGCGTCTTCGTTGTCCTTAAACCATGTGATGGCCCCGTCAGGATTATTCTGCTCATAAAACGGAGGAACAGGCAGAACTCTCTCGAAATACTCTCTGTTGCGCCAGTATTCCTTCTCCTCTTCTTCCGTCATAGTCTTGCTGTCTGCGAGCTTACCTACAGCCGTAAAGATGCCTCTGGGCTGCTTTGTGATGTAAGCACAGTCTTTCATGTGAACTCTGTAATACTTCATTTTTTCCTATTATCCTTCCCATATATATTGATGATTCCTATACCGCTATTAATTATAGCATTCATCACTTTCCAGCCCGCTCGGTAAAGAAATACATATCCGGCTTCCAAGCCGATGTTGTAAAAGCAATTGGATAAAACAATAAGAAGAAGCGGCCAAATCATATTCCACATAGATGGATCCTCCAAAATATATTTGGCATGTTAAACGGTAGGATCCCAGCCGTGCAGTCAGATTATATCATGTCAGGCGTAGTCCCTGAAACTTGAGAGATGGAATGTCGCGTCGACCGGGGCAGATGCAGTCTCTTTATTTATGCTGCAAAGGACGTATATCCACTGTCCCTCACGTATTGAATCAGAGCCTTCGTTGACACCCAGAGATTTTGTTTTGGCTAGCTCTTTGATCTCGTCTTCCGAGAGCTCCTTATCGGAAAGATATACGCTCCACTCTATGTCTGATCCGGAGTTGTTTTTCGTTGACCAGTATAAGTATGCACCTTCGAAGGAATCGTACTGAACTGCGTAATAACCCTTTTCGAAAATATCCTCATTTGAAATGTCGAATCCCATTCCCTGCGGAGGTTCGTGCTCCATATTTTCCGGAAAATCAGGAGCCTTAAAGTTCGACGATCTTGTCGAAGCTGCAGTCGTGGAAACCTGGGTTTCAGACACGTCCGAGCAGGCAGGCAGAGCAAAAAGAATTCCTGCGATAAGGATATATATCAAGATGTGTTTTTACTTAGCATCTTAAAATCTCATTTACATTAGTTTAATAACTGCTGTTCCTGTTACGTTCCCGTCCTTTGAGAGAAGTTCTATCATTTTTTCTTCTGACAGAAGGATCTTTCCAAGCCTCGTGTATTTCAATGTTTTCGAGCCACAGAAAACAACAAGCTGGTCATTATTTGCAAGCATTATATCACCATATGAAGTTGTTATCTTTTCTTCGTTGCTTGTTAAGCTCTTGCCGATATGACCGAACCGTTCAAAACCATCGAATTGTGACAGCTCAATTCTGATGCCACTCGCAGCGTATGAATATAACTCCTTAACCGAATCATTGTCTTCCCACATAACAGGGACTTCTGTATCATTGATCTTCAATGTCATGGCTCTTGGCAGTGAATAGACCCAGTCCCTCAATTCGAAATCCGTTTCACTTCCTGAAAAACGCGTTCCGGTAATCCAGTTGCCACTGCCTGCATTAACAGCAAGATTCTTCCAGCTATCACCGATTCCGCTGCTTCCTGAAGTGCAGAAAGGTACGACCTTCGCATTTCCGAAATCGTTATTTTCGACGAATGTATCCATTATTCTCGGCTCTTGTGCAAACCAGATCGGATAGCCGATATAAATAGTCTTGTATCCATCCAAAGAGATAGGCTCGCTGCTTATATCAGGTCTTACAGAAGTATCATTCTGTTCAACGGAACATCTGCTTTTCGAGTCCTTCCAATTGCGGTCGTCTTCAGTATAAGGCTGCGCTGCAGTGATCTCATAAAGATCCGCACCGGTAATTGCCGCGATCTTCTCGGCAATGCCCTTGGTCGTTCCTGTGGCAGAGAAATAGATAACAAGCGTATCGTTTTTTGCTGTAGTCTCTTCCGTTGTTGCTGCAGTCGTCTCAGATTCTGATTCACTCTCAGATGCAGTGGTTGTCTGAGATGTAGTTGTCTCTATGCTTTCAGTTGTCGGAGCAGTGCTGCCGCATCCGGTCATGCATAAAACCAGTGCAGAACACAACAGCATTTTGAATAATCTCTTCATAGTAAAACTCCATTTAGTTAATCTCTTCAGCCCATGCTTTGAGCTTTTCTTCTGATGCACTTGCGCTGAAATATGCTACTAATTTTTTACCCATCTTGTATTCCTCCTTAAATCATACCTGATGCCCCCTGCAGTTCTTGTAACAGCAGGAATGACGCCGACACGCTCATAGTAGCGAAGTGTATCAGGTGTGATATCGTACTTCTCACAGACTTCTTTGATGGTCATATGGATCACCTCCAGACGGTAAATTCATCAGCTGATGACGTTTAAGTTCTAATGAACTTTTTGTCAGCCTCGTATTCATCGCTCACAAAACGCTCAACCGTCATGTGCAGATCGTACTTTTCGCGAAGTTCAGCCAGTTGTTTCATCATGGGAGATGCATGATGCTCATCTATGGCAGCCTGATCAGTCCATGAATCAATCAGCAACACAGTCTCAGGATCATCAAGCGGTACAAAATACTGATATCTGAGATTGCCTTTTTCAGCACGTATCGCATCCGCTATTCCGGACTTTTCCATCTCTTCGGCAAACGCTCTTGCACTGCCATTCTGACCTTTGTAATAGAGATTAACTGTTATCATATCCCATCATCCTGCTTATGAAATATCGTACATCTTCATGGTCTCGCGGTTGCGGTACTCATGTTTCTCGTAATATCCGATAAGATTGCCTTCTTCATTTCTGAGAGCAACCATGTAAACATCTTTGTTTTCCTTCTGATTGAAGAATGTATAAACGATATTGTTGTCTTTAGAAGCCTTAAACCATTCAACCACTTTTTGGATCATTTCACGGGACTTCTCATTATGGCAATTCAACAGGCTCTTGCCCATAAGATCCTTTCCGCCCCACTTAGCATAACGTTCAATTGCTACAGGATTCATATATATTATTGTGTGTTCAAGGTCACAGATGACCACTGCTGCCCTGTCAGCTTCAAGAACGCTTTTGTAGATTTCATTTATGTCTGTCATTTTATTGTTTCTCCGTCAGTTTCCTAATAATTTTCTTATCTGTCTCTAAAGTAACATAACACGCAAGTTCAAGCGCTATTTCGAAATGTCCCGGATCATGCTGCGTGTTTTTCTTCTGGTTCTTTTCCATCCGTGAATCCCACTTCGGAGCATCAAGAAGATCGCCGCTGGTAAAAAAGAAATAAGCATCCAATCCCCTGAAATCACACATGGCCTGAATCGCAGCACATTCCATTTCTACCGAAATGCAGCCGTCATTCTTTCTTTTATCGAAGTTTCCTCTGGTCTCACGGTATACAGCATCTGTAGTCCATGTTTTCCCCTTCACATAAGGAAGACCTGCCAATTCCATAAACTCAGCAACTTTTTCGCTGTTTTTCACCGTAATGTAATCAGATGCAGGAGCATAGTGATATGACGTTCCCTCATCACGGTAAGCTTCTGTAGGGACCATTACTTTTCCTCTGGCTATTTCTTTATTCAGACAGCCGCAGCCGCCAAACTCTATATACTTGTCAGTCTTAATAACAGACATTGAATCTTCTATATCGCCTACGCAGCCCGGAGCACCAACAAATGACATGTATATGGCAAATTCTTTATCTTTATAAGTAAAGCCGTATATCGGTTTTGCTCCGTTCGAAGAATAAATATCTCCGATCTTTGTGCAATCGTAAGCTTCCAGAACATACTGAAGGATCTCATTGGAAAAAGTCAGGATACAGGCATCAACCTTTTTGGCATCTTCCTTTTTCCAAGGCTTTAATATTTCTTCAGTTTTGTTATCAAATGAATCCGTGATCATTTCACTAATCTCCCAATTTTTAAATTCCCAAATTATTTCCCCGCATAGATAATTATATTCCGGATTATCCTATCTACGGGTTACCCCTTCGTAAATCATTATATCATCCGAGCAAAGCAGCTATATTTGCATAAATGTTGTCCGGTTTTGTCATTTGGAATTAGAACATGAAATTGCTGATTGCAGTAAAATCATCGTTCTGCTTCTTGATCTCCTCTAATTCCTCTTCTGTGAACTGTTTTTTGAGCTTCCCGCCACACTCAGGGCATTTCTTTACTGACAGATCAAACTGTTTGCCGCAATTCTTACAAACCTTATACATAATCAGTCTCCATAAAAATTAAGTATTTATTATTCTGATTATAATCAGTGCGGCTTTCCGTAAGATTATGTCTTCATTAACATAATCTTAAATTTTCAACCAATCATTACTCTTATCCTGTTGATTTTCCGTTCTATCCGATACAGTTTACTTTAAGCCAATGAGCCACACCATCTTCATCGTTTGACATAGTTATATCGTCTGCTGCAGCTAATGCTGCGGGAACTGCATTAGCCACTGCTATTCCTTTGCCGCACAACTTCAGCATTTCCACATCGTTGCTGTCGTCACCGAAAGCAACAATATCTTCGATGCTTATGCCGCTGATCTTGGACAATGCTTCAATGGCGGCAGTCTTTCCGGAACCTGAAGGAAGGAAAGAATACCACTTTTCGCCGCGATAACACTGCAGTTTACAACCTGACTGTTCTGCTATTTTCCGGGCTATAGCCTCATTCGGCAGTTCAGCCACGATCTTATTTGCTTTGACGTTAAGCGCTGCAGAATAATCGTTATATGTAGCCTTATGAAGTTTCTCTGATTCGGCGATGTGAAGGCTGTTCCAGTAAACCGTCTTTCCGTGGGCAACGGTAATCTCCGATCCGGGCACGGCATTTAAAAGACTCCTTACTATATGTTCGGTGTCTTCTTCCGAAAACTCGCAGGAATACAAGCATTCACGGCCTGAATGTATAAGAGTTCCGTCCGTAGTTATCTCATAGTCAGGATTTAACAGATCTATGTATTTTTCAGCACCGATCCAGTATCTTGCTGTCGCGATCGCGAAAACAACACCTTGTTTTCTGCATGCATCCAATACGCGAAGTGTCTCATCAGAAACGCTCCCGTCCTGTCTTAACAAAGTGTGATCCAAGTCTGAAAGAATAAGTCTGACCATTTTTACCTTATGTTTAGTTGCACTTACCATCGTGCATTATTCTGATAATTATCCGGACTTACTTGTGACAGTTTCCGCCACCACAGCCATGGTTGCCGCATTCGTGTTCTGCTTCGTGATCGTGGTGATCGCACTTTGCATCAGGATCATAAGCCAGATTACCTGACAGAAAAGCATTAACGGCATCATCAGCATTGCCCTGAACACCACCATAGAGTTTAATGCCGGCTTCAGCCAGAGCCATCTGGGCACCCATACCGATTCCGCCGCAGATAAGTGTGTCAACTGAGTGCTCCTGAAGAAAACCGGCAAGAGCTCCGTGACCGCTTCCGTTAGTATCAACGATACTGCTGCCAACAACTTTACCATCATCTACAGAGTAGATCTTAAACTGTTCTGTATGTCCGAAATGCTGAAATACATTTCCGTTTTCATAAGTTACTGCAATATACATAAGTATCCTCCTTTATGTCAACAAATTATAAGTTTTATCTAAATCCATAGCAAAGAACTCCGGCGCCTGCAGAAATAATGATCAGAAGTATCGGAGAGATCCCGTTCTTCTTTATTTTTCTGGACCCCCAATAAACAACACCCAGTAAAATTGCCATAATAACAGCCATAATATCTATCCCGGAAAAATTACTTCCAAAACAATTTTGAACCATCAAATAGATACCCATTGCCATTATTATTCCGATAATACACGGTTTCATTCCGCCAAGGATCGCCTGGAAATATCTGTTGCTGATAAACCTTCTGAGAATGGCCGTTACCAATACTATTATCAGAAACGCAGGAAGCACAACAGCCAGTGTAGCGATCAGCGCTCCAAGGATCCCGCCTTGAGAACTGCCGACATATGTTGCCATATTGACCATTAACGGACCGGGTGTGCTCTCGCTGACAGCGATCATATGAGTGATCATCTCATCATCCATCCAACCGTAGGATAGTACGATCTCACGTATCAAAGGTATCGATACATACCCTCCTCCAAACGAGAAAAGTCCAACCTCAAGAAAAGCGACAAACAATTTCAAATAGATCATTTGACTGCCTGTTCCTTTCCTCTTTGATTGTGTACAGCGTAAAAGATCAGGCCTGCTGCAGCGCCTGCAAGCATTATCACCAAAGAAGAAACATGCAGGGCAAAGATATTAATGACCAGCATACTGATCAGGGCAGCAATCATTATGGTGATCTGAAAAGGTTTTTTCTTCATTTTCCTGATCATCTTAACTGCTGCATCTATTATCAAAATGGCAACCGCTATCTTGATTCCCTGAAAAGCGCTTGATACCCATTTTATTTCCAGGAAACGGTCCAGAAACTGCGAGATCAGAAAAACAATGAAGAAAGAAGGTATTATCATGCCGATCGTAGCAATAAGAGCTCCCGGTATTTTCCGCAATTTGTAGCCAACATATGTAGCCAGATTGATCGCGATCGGACCGGGAGTTGATTCTGCAATTACAGTTATATCCATCATCTCTTCATGGGTTATCCACTTTTTCTTCTCTACGCAGATATCTTCGATCAAAGCCAGCATGGCATAGCCGCCACCAAAGGTAAACAGACCAATCTTAAAGAACACTATAAAAAGATCCGACAATATTTTCACAATTGAATATCCTGCTGATATGCTGTACTTACTAATGAATTATATCAAATCCATAAATCAAATCTCAGAGATCAGTCCTCTATACCAGGAATGAAATCCAAATCAGCAAGGGGGTCTTTCAACTTCTTATAATTTTATTTAATGACTAAAGCTCTATCACCGTACTCCACATGGTTATAGATCCATCTTGAGACCTTGAACATCCTCTTGACAGCTTTGTTATCTACATATAATCCGCTTACATAAACCGCATAATAGTGATTGCGGTGTGCGGTTCTGTGTGCCTTCTCGATCTCGCTGTCAGATAATGTCCGCCAATTGTTTCTTCTTGTAATTGTTTGCATTTTTAGTTAATTTTGCTGATGATATACCTGACAAAGGGCAAGCCTCTGCCGAGTTCATTCTTGCGCGTTATTAAACAAAGCCATCAGTTCGCTTTTGGCAGCTGATACCGCGTAGCCCTGCTCCTGGAGTGACGTGTGAATGTAACTATCACCGTTTTTGAAGGAGATATATACGCTGCCACCCATAACGCCCGTAGGGTTTTTGAAGTTAGGATCATCCAGTCCGTTTCTCCTGATGATCTCCATTGCGGGTTCGATGACGTCTGCTGAGATCAGGCGGCGTTGTCCGTTATTGTCGAAAAGAAGCTGTGTGTCTGAATACTCATATACAATCGAAGATATGGTAACGGGCGGATTAGCTGAACTGAAAGTAGACATACTGAACAGGATAACCGCGTTGTTCGGAATTTCGGGACCGGCATCCGGCTCCTGCTCCGGAACTGCAGGAGCAGCAGGCGCAGTATTATCACTGATCTTTCTGCCGCAGTCAGGACAGAAATTGAGAGCAGGTCCCGTATAACCGCAATCGCATGTGAAAGTATTTTCTTCTTTTCGTTGCGCTCCGCAGCCAGGGCAGAACTTGCTCGTAAAAATCTCTCCGCATCCGCATTTGAATGGCGGAAGAGAACTTGCATTGGATATCGAATCGTTCTGATCCTGCATGATCGTCCCCCTTGTATCAAATCATTTTTCAATGCTGATCAAAGCAGATTCTTATCAACGTAAGTAGCCACGTCGACCCAGCTGCTGAAAACAGGCTCACTGCCTTCGTCGGTTTCTGCATCTTCGAAATCATATGCTCTGTATTCTCTGATGCACGCATTATCTTTGATATGAATGAACTCAGCATTACCATTCTTTTGCATCATCTGCTATCCCATACACGTTAAATACACTTGCCATGTTACTGCTCCTTTCCGGTACGTAATGCTGATGATTTTCTCGACTAAGGGATCACTCCCTCAGACAAGATAATTATATCATCCGAGTTAAGTTCTCTTGATAACTTTTTGAGTTGCAGAACCAGTAAATAAAAACAGGCACACCATGACAATAAATTAGTGAGGTGCCATTTTATGTTGACATTTTGTTGACATTGAAATTGAAAATGCCCTGTTTTAGGGCATTTCCAGGTTTTTTTCATTATTCAAGCTCTTTGCCGACTCCCATATCTTGTGGTAGATGAGTTCCAAAAAGCACAATATCTTGTGGTGTTTTTCTTCCTATTCCACGTGTTCTATTGCTTTGGGAGGGCGGAAGTTGGCTTTTTGTTGGCTTTAGTTATACATCTACTCCATCTTAACAAGCTGCAATCATACTTATCACAAGATTGCTCCCGAAGTGTTTATGCGTATAGTTCAAAACCGGAAAGCGGCCGAGAAGCATTACCGCTGGATAAAAGAATATGCTCCGAAAACAGGTGTTGTCAGAATGCTCAGACTCACCGAAAAACAATACGACAACATCACTATGAAAACCGGCGAACCAGATTATCAGGAACAAACCGTTGGTACGAATTGCCATATTATGATATGAAGATAAATGGGTGAGAGCAAACTTGATCTTTCTCCATTTTTACTCATTTTCGGATTCGGTTATTCCTTGAGGCTGATAGTGATCTACTCTATGCTCCATGCCTTTTGAGTGGTAGTAGCCTGCTTTATCCTGATACATTAGTTTATCTGATTCTCTGACAACATCATCAATGCTGTCTTTATGACTGCGAATGGAATATCCTGTTGAGATGCTGTAACCTGCCTTAGTTACATCTTCAGCAATCTTCTTTACGACATCCGAAATGATCTTTTCGTCCGAATGAAGGAAGAGTATGACGAACTCATCTCCGCCGACTCTGTAAACAAGAGTTTTCTCATCGGATGCTTTGATCATGCATTCGCCGATCTTTTTGAGCGCTTTGTCTCCGGCCTCATGACCGAGAGAATCGTTCAGATCCTTAAGCCCGTTCATATCTATCGAAGCAGCCGCTTCAATGCTCCTGTTATAGATGCTGCAGTCATCGTAGAATGCCTGTCTGTTGAGAAGGTTTGTCAGAGAATCTCTTCTTATGTCATTGGAATACAGGATCAGATAGAAGAATACTCCGCTGATTATGATCGCTTCATTAAGCCTGACACCGCCGTACATGGCATCAAGGAAGGATGTGGACAGACAGAATATCGTACATACCGGCACGATGAATCTCTCGATGCTGCTTTTTTCATAGAAATTCTTAAAGACGATCACCAAAATCATGATCGCATAAAAGATGGGGACTGCAAACGCTACATAACCCAGAGGACCTCTGTAGAAATCATAGTTCTCGTCATATCCGAATGCTATGTCCGAAAAGAAAGCCGTGCTGCTTGTCGCAAGCGTTATAAGAGCAGGGATCCAATAGATAAATCTCCGCTTTTTATAGGGAAGGACTACCAGAAGCAAACTGAGACCCGCCACAGAGCGCATCGTATAGCCGATAACTGAAACAAAGATCCTTACAAACCGGAGTGATGGGTCTGATGCACAAAGTACCTCGATTATATCTTCGATAACAAGGATCAGCGTGCTGAGCACAGTTAACCAGAAATACTTGGTCTCAGTATTCCTGAATCTCTTTCCCGGCCACAGCTTGATGGCAAAGACCAGGATGGTGAATATGGTTACCCAATGACGGTACAGTATGTCAAATACCATGATCACTACCTGCTTTCCGATAAAACTGATAATATTCTAAACTGTTATCAAACTAATTATTTGCACTTTTTTCTCTGAATATCCAAACCAGAACAGCTAAAAATGCAACACTGAAAACACATATCAGTCCGATCTTCACTCCGTATGAAGTCATGCGTTCTTTGGTATAGATAAAGTCAGGTAAGTTAGCACATATGTGAGCAATTATACAGACCCATAGTGATTTGTATTTATAAATCAATAATCCGAAGACCAATCCCATTATTGCTGTACCTGCAACAAGTATGATTCCGCCGGCCATAAAATGCATCAGACCAAACAATACAGCGCTTACGATTATCGCTACAATATGGTTTGATTTCTTTTCGATGCGGGTATAAACGATTCCTCTTAATGCTAACTCTTCAGCAATCGGAGCAATAACAAGAAGATTAAGGATCATAAGTACTGTTCCCAAAAACGGTACCATTGACGAATAATATTCTGCCGAAGAAGCAATCAATCTTGAATTCTCAATGTCCGCATTTAGTGTCAAAAGGGAGAATACACTTGATAAGGAAAATGTTAGCACACATGTTTTTATAATATCTCGAAAAGCAAAGCTGTTCAGCTTCCATTCATTTCTGATATCTTTCTTGGGAATCTTAAATATAAGATACAAGAATAAAATGGTTAGTATTCCTGACACGATAGTCATGCCCAGGATATTCTTATTCGCAAAGTCCTCTATCTCTGCCTGTCCGGTGATTCCTATACCGGCTGCGATATGAATGATAACAAAAGACAGCGCAACTTGAATAACTATGGTAAATACCATGTATAACAAAAAATATCCTATTCCTCTAAGTAATCCCTTCATCTTTTAATCCCTAAATTTACTAACTGCTGATTATCTCGACAAAGGATCCCTTCCTCTGTCTTCTCAATTATAACATCGTAGTTAAGTTCTCTTGATATATTTTTGAGCTGCAGATCGTTAATGAAATGCAGTTTTGTTTCTAATTCCAAAAATACATGGGTACAAATTCTGGTGGCTTTTTAGTGGCTTAAAAAACTGAAACGCCCTATCTACGGGCGTTTCAAGCGATTTAGGCCTATTCAAGCTCGTTCGCTTTTATCTTGGTCCCATTTGAAAATACTTTGTTTAATGCATTTACAGTGCTGACTTTGTACTCATTGAACTCATTTGTATATGTTTTTCAGTTTTCGTGAACTCATTTTGAACTCACGGATGTACTCAAGATTTGATCCTGTACTTCGTGCCTCTTCCTGTACCTTCTATATCAACAAGTTTTTTGCTTGCTAAACGCTTCAATATCTCTGTCACCTTACTTTTTCCAAATCCAATACTTGGCGAGGCCATAATCTCGCTGATTGGTTTATTGATGTTCTTGCTCAGCACACTGTATACCGCAAGTTCGTCTTGGGTCAAATCCATTTTTTCGCTCAGCAAAGGCAGTGTAACTTTAATTATGTTTTCTGTAACTTCGAAAGATGGCTTGGTCTGACTGTCGCTGTATGCTTCCTTTATTCTTCGGATTCCGGTACCAAATTCCTCGATCAGATTGAGTCTGTGAAAAACGTTTGCAAGTATCGGATTTCTTAATACAGATAAGTCACCACTCAAATAACTTTCAACAGTAACTGCATTGGGAAGCCCGCCAATGGATACTATCTCTACACGATCATCAAACATAGAAACCCCTATCTGTTTTGATTGAATTACACTTGCATTCATTCAAAAAATCAATCGCAAAATTTTACGACCGAATTTACGATTGGATCAATGCACAATAATAGGAAGTAGCATCGATGACAATAACTCGATCTCTACTTCAAGGGCATCCCTTACCGTGTTCTAATTACTTAACAACTGAGAGGTGCAAATTATTCGCTGGTTTGAAAAAATATGTTCATGCTCCGTTCTGACAGCTGTGCGTAAAAAATGCCGTTCACGGATCGTGAGCGGCATCTTTACTTTTAGTATTCTTTAACGGCTTCTCCCTTGAACACTTCATCAAAATGAATGTCAGCCCAGGAACCTTTGACAACTTTTACTTTATATTCATTAACCTGATCGAAAGAATAGCTGGACCAATCTTCTAATTCCATTTCTTCCGGAACTATAAAATTTGTGACGTCATCGTTTCTGGGAACAAACGCATTAAGACCTACCGCCTTCAATCCCTTAGGTAAAGTAATAGTTTTCAGGGATGCGCACTTACCAAAAGCATTACCATCGATTTCAGCAAGTGAATCAGGAAGATTTATATTTTCCAATGAATAACATTGATTAAATGCACTTTTACCAATTTTCGTAATATCACCTAAAATAGTAACTGTCACAAGAGACTGGTCATTAAAAAAGCACACGTCAGGAATTTCCGTCACACCTTTGGGAATCGTTATCTCCTTCAGATTTTCACAACTGTCTATAGGCGGAAGTTTAGTCAGATTTGCAGGCAGTTTAACTGATTCCAGATTATCAGCTCCAGAGAAAAGATACTTAAGATCAATATCATCATCGCTCTCGAATTCAACATGTTTAGCCTTGCTCTCTGCACCGGACAATGTAAATTTGATCTCATATCCGGCAGGGATCACAAGCGTTTCCTGTTCTTTTCCCTCATCGGTCAATCCGTTAATGCCTGTCCCGTCTCTGTCAAATGTAAAGTATCCCTCGTCGGCATTCTTATTACCTTTGGAATCATCTCTATCCTTGTCATCATCTCTGTCATCATCTTCTTCCTCATCGTGATGACGCTCGCCGTTATCTCTGTCGCGGCTGCCTTTGCCGCCTCCCTGTGAGCAAGAAGCAAACGACATAACCATAGTTAACGCGAGCAAAGCTGAGATAACCTTCTTTTTCATTTCAATTCATCCTCCTAATTATATTCTCTTTTCCATTATTCGTATGTTTAATGCTTTACCTATCGGATATCCGTTTAAATTGAATCGAATAATTTACAAATATATTTCTCACTTTCATAACGGCTACCCCATACATACGGGCGTTGCACAGCAGGCAAGTACCAACCATTTGTACTACAATTAATATTATTTACAGCTTCCTTGACTGAAATCGTCTGAAAACCCATAATCACTTCCCCCTCATTTTCCAGAACATATTAACAAAGTTCATCGACAGGAATTCTCCCCTGTCCTCTAAATTATAACATCGGAATAAAGCATTTTTGATAACTTTTCAGAACACAAAATGGACCTGCAATTACAGATCTGACTATTTCTCATAAACACTAAGAGCCGAAAAAATGTTGGCTTAAAAACTGAAATGCCCTATTTTAGGGCATTTCCAGCGTTTTTTCATTATTCGAGCTCGTCTAGGGTAACAACATGTAGTGTTACACGCTTTGCTGTGTTACAAGATATTGGGATTATTTTATCAGGAATTGCAGGAAATAACCATATTATTTCTGTTTTCTTATCCCAGAATTATCCGTGGGATAATAAACACACGGATGCTTTCTCAGTCCCATCTGAACTTTTCAAGTGGATTCAGATAGTTCTTTTTCATATCTCTGACATTGCCAAAGAATTCAAGTTCCGAAGGTGATAGTGCAGCTGCATCCATCTTTAATCTTATAAGTTCCATCGAACAAAACATGTCAGCAGTCTGGAAAAGGCGATAATCCGAAGGTGTCACCTTTTTGATCTCAACTTCAGGCAGAAGAACAGTAAATACTGAGGCAAGGATTCTGGATATTTC
>QGFZ01000003.1:300000-417500 GCA_003149065.1 Ruminococcaceae bacterium R-25 | reverse complement strand
TTGCCGTAAGCCGTAACCGAAGCAAGATACATAGTAGTATAGAAATAATAGTCTGCCGGAATTCCGCAGATAGAGATCATGAGCTCGTGGCCATTCTCATTTACTGTATATATAGTAAGTCCTTTACCTGCCTGTGATGTCGTACCGGTCTTGCCGCCGATAACAGCAGCGAGATGGGAACTTGTTCCGTTGGCTGTCTTTGAAGCAAGCCAGGGATCGTAAAGAAGGTAATTTGAATTCTTAACATAACTCCACGCATCAGCCCTGTGTCTGTTGGTAGCAACAAATACATGTGACGGAGCGCTGATAAGAGTCTTGAAATCATCAAGTTCAGATGCAGCAGACATGATCAATGCGAGATCATAAGCTGTCGTGTAGTGATTGTCATCAGGAAGTCCGCATGCATTCACGAAATGTGTTCCCGTGCATCCGAGCTTTGTTGCACGGAGATTCATCAGTACCGCAAAGGCATCAAGCTTACGTGAAGAAAGAATATGCTCCTGCGTGTCCTTGAGCGTATCGAGAATATACTGCGCGTTAACGCCGTCCTTATTCATCGTATTGCCGCCTGCAGGATACTTTTTGAAGAAAGCATCAACACAGCCTTCGCCCAAAGCGTTTGCCGCATCGTTGCCGGAAGGAAGCATCAGGCCGTATAAAAGCTCGCTGACCTTAACCTTCTCGCCTTCAAGTACTCCCATGAGCGATGAATCGTTGCCGAGTCCTGCCAAAGCCGTTTTGCTTACTTCGATCTTTGAAGAAGTATCGAGATACTCAAGGCTCAAAAGGCATGTCATTATCTTGGTCATTGAAGCCGGATATATCTTCTCGTCAGGATTCATGCTGAGGATTATATATCCCGTGGTCTTGTCATATACGCAGTAAGAAGCGCAGTGAACATCGCTCAATGCCGGAACCGGAATCTCAGGCTGACCGACATCCGCCCTGACTGTCTTTGCAGGCAAAGCAAATAAGGCTATGGAACAAACTGCGAAGACAGCAGCGATAAAAACCGCCGCTGTCTTTACTGGTGTTCCTAATGTCTTATTAATCAACATCAAATATCTTCGTCCTCACCGTTCTTGTCAGAACCTTCTGAATCTTCAGGAGCTGCAATGTCTTCTGCTTCTATCTCGGCAGCAAGCGTATCTGCAAATTCCTGAACCTTTTCGGCATTAGGGCTTAAGCCTTCTTCAGTATCAACTGTTACTTCAGCATCCTCTATGCCTTCAGCGCCTTCTGCGCCCTCGAGCTCATCAGGTTCTTCAATCTCTCTGTCTGTAAGAGCGAAGTCAACTACGCGTGCCTTGTTGGACTTCATGAGCTTAACGCCTGAAGTAGCTCTGGAGAGCGTAGGGATCTCATTTGCCCTTACTCTGATGATGACGCCCTGACTCGTGATGATGAGGAGGTCATCGTCATCAGTAACAGATACTGTACCGCAAAGCCTTCCGGTCTTCTCGGAAACTTTGTAAGTAATGATTCCCTTACCGCCTCTGCTCTGTACACGGTAATCGTCGATCTTGGAACGTTTGCCGTAACCAAGCTCGGAGATAACGAGGATCTCACGTGAAGGATCGACAGGCTCCATACCTACTACTTCATCGTCGTCTGCAAGCTTCATGGCACGTACGCCCGTAGCGCCACGGCCCATGTCACGTGCATCGTCGGAGTTGAATCTTACAGACTTACCTGCTGCAGATACAACGATGACTTCCTGTCCTGCCTTTGTGAGCTGAACAGCAACAACGCTGTCTCCTTCACGGATCTTTGTAGCGATAAGACCATTTTTGTTGATATTTGCGTACTTGTCGATCGATGTCTTCTTGATAACACCGTACTTCGTAACCGTTGTGAGGTAGAGGTCAGGTTCTTCGAAGCTGTCGATCGGGATGATATTTCTGATCGTCTCTCCGTCATTGAGATTCAGGAGGTTAACAAGGGCTGTGCCTCTTGCAGAACGTGAAGTTGTCTCAGGGATCTTGTAGCCCTTGATCTTAAATACACGGCCTGTATTGGTGAAGCACAGGAGGAACTTGTGTGTAGTGGTTGTGATGATCTTCTCTACATAGTCCTCTTCTCTTGTGGACTGGCCGGAGATTCCTCTGCCGCCTCTGTGCTGAGCCTTGTAGCTGTCTACTCTCTGGCGCTTGATATAACCGAAGTGTGTGAGAGTTACAACGATATTCTCTTCTGCGATGAGTGACTCGTCGTCGATATCCTCGAAGGAACCGTTGATGATCTCGGAAACTCTCGGTGTAGCATATTTATTCTTGATCTCAGTCATCTCTGTCTTGATGATGTCATCAAGGAGAGTCTTGTCAGAAAGGACTCTGTGGAAGTATTCGATCTCTTCTGTGAGAGCCTTGATCTCAGCTTCGAGCTTTTCTCTCTCAAGACCTGTAAGACGGCCGAGTCTCATATCAACGATATGCTGTGCCTGCTTGTCAGAAAGACCGAAACGCTCGCACATACGGACCTTGGCCTCAGCCTCGGTACGTGAAGATCTGATGATCGCGATGATCTCATCAATGTAATCCATGGCGATGAGGAGACCTTCGTCGATGTGCTTCTTAGCCTCATCTTTTTCGAGATCGTACTGTGTACGGCGAGTAACAACATCTTCCTGATGCTGGATGTAGTAATAAAGCGCTTCCTTAAGGCCTACGAGCTTAGGCTCGAGCTTGCCGTCCGCGTCTGGTACAAGTGCGAGCATGTTAGCGCAGCATGCATCCTGGAGTGAGCAGTTCTTGTAAAGCTGGTTGAGAACAACGTCTGCGTTGGCGTCCTTTTTGAGCTCGATTACGATACGCACCTGTTCATTACGGTCGGATTCATCTCTTAATCCAGAGATGCCTTCAACCTTCTTTTCCTTAACGAGGTCAGCCATACGCTCGATGAGTCTTGCTTTGTTGACTGCATAAGGAATGTCGTGAACGATGATCCTTGTCTTGCCTGCATGGTCCTCGATCTCGGCGTGAGCACGTACAACGATACGGCCTTTACCTGTGAGATATGCCTCTCTGATACCTGATGTACCGAGGATAGCGCCGCCTGTCGGGAAGTCAGGGCCCTTAACTACTGTCATGAGCTCATCGACGGTAACGTCAGGATTCTCCATCATCATGATGCATCCGTCGATTACTTCGCCGAGGTTATGAGGCGGGATATTGGTAGCCATACCTACAGCAATACCGACTGCACCGTTTACGAGGAAGTTCGGGAAACGTGAAGGAAGCGATACAGGCTCCATCTCGTGTTCATCAAAGTTAGGTCTGAAATCAACCGTGTTCTTGTTGATATCACGCATCATCTCCAATGCGATCTTCTCGAGTCTTGCCTCCGTATAACGGTAAGCTGCCGGCGGGTCTCCGTCCAATGAACCGAAGTTACCGTGACCGTCAACCAGCGGATGTCTCAATGAGAAATCCTGGGCAAGTCTTACGAGAGCATCGTAAACTGATGCGTCTCCGTGAGGGTGGAAACGTCCCAAAACGTCACCGATCGTAGTAGCGCACTTACGATAAGGCTTTTCGGGAGTGAAACCCTGAGTAAACATTGAATAAAGGATTCTTCTGTGAACCGGCTTAAGACCGTCTCTGATGTCAGGGAGAGCACGGTCGGAGATAACCGACATTGCGTAGTCGATGAAGGACTTCTTCATCTCCCCGTCTAAGTCAACCGGAACTATAGTCGTCTGTTCTGACTTGAACACCTCGTCCATCTCAGCTTCCTGCTGAAGTCTGGCCTGTTTCTTGTCGTCGATGTCTGCCATTTGTCGCCTCCGCCCGCTAAACCTAAGCTTTGCGGGTAATTAGAATACTTAAGTAAATAGATATATATCTACAAACTAAAGTATTATACCATAACTAAACGCACACGCGCACGTAATATTATAATATATAGCACAAATGTCCTATTATCAGACTATGGGGGTTTTGGAAGGTGTGCCCGCTTTTCTCGGGAATCTTGCAGGTGTAGGACGGATCTTGCGTACGACTATTATGGATCTCTCCATGTCAGAACCGGGGAGAGTGAATGAATCCGTCTTTTCGATCGTACCACCCAGAAGAGCGATAGCCTTGCCTGCTTCTTTTTCCTCTTCTTCGGAATGAGCCTTCATTGCGAGGAATACTCCTCCGACCTTAACCAGAGGCAGGCAGTATTCGGCAAGAACAGAGAGCCTTGCTACGGCCCTTGCAGTTACGATGTCATACTTCTCACGGAACTTCTTGTTTCTGCCCGCGTCTTCGGCCCTGGAATGCACCGTAGTGCAGTCCTTAAGGTCTAATGCGGTAATGACCTCATCCAAGAACTTGAGGCGCTTATCAAGCGAATCCATGAGCGTTACGGAAAGCTCGGGGCACGAGATCTTAACAGGAAGGCCCGGGAAACCTGCTCCTGTACCGACATCGATAAATGTGAGCTTATCCTTTTTGGATTTTGCCTCTTCGTCTCTTATGTAAGGGCAGAGTGTCAGAGAGTCGATAAAATGCTTCATGGCAATTCCCTTATCGTCGTCAACGGCGGTAAGGTTCATTACCTTGTTCTTCTCTTTAAGCATCGTTGCATAGATCTGGAATGAACGGATCTCTTCTGCAGACAGGGGAACGCTGATCTCATTCGAATGAGATTCAAGGATAGGAGCTACTTCTTCTGTCTCCTCGTCCTTTTTCGTGATCTTTGTACCCTCAGAACTTATCTCGACCTTTTTGGGGAGACTCTCCCTTAAGCGCTTGATGTCGTCTTTTGTAAGAGGCTTCTTTTTGGGAAGAAAAGCATCAGCCATTGTTCTGTCTCCTTCGCTGTTCGAGATAAACCAGCAGTACTTCGCAGTCTGCAGGCGATACACCTGATATTCTGGAAGCTCTGCCGACGTTCTCAGGCTTCATCTTGGTAAGTTTCTGTGTAGCTTCGATCCTTAATCCCTTTATGAGCGAATAATCGATATCCTCAGGGAGCTTGATCTTCTCTAAGTTCTTGAATTTTTCTATCTTCTCTTTTTCGAGCGACAGATAGCCTTCGTACTTAATATTGGTCTCGCACGCAAACTTTACGTTCCCGGGAAGAGGCTTTCTGTCTTTATCGACAGGTGCCAAAAGGTCATATGTTACGCCCGGGCGCTTGATAAGATCTGCCAAGCTCTCACCTGACTTCGGCAATGTCTGTCCGACGGAATCAAGAAGTTCTCCCAATTTTTCAGTAGGAGCGACATATGTCTTCTTGAGTCTTTCCATCTCAACAGCGATAGCTTCAATTTTTTCGTTAAACTTCGCAAAAACTTCATCGTCTATAAGTCCTATCTCATGGCCTATAGGAGTCAGTCTCTCATCGGCATTATCCTGCCTTAAGAACAATCTGTATTCAGCGCGTGAAGTCATCATGCGGTAAGGCTCCTGAGTACCCTTGGTAACAAGGTCATCAATGAGTACGCCGATGTAGCCCTGAGATCTGTCGATAATAACTGCTTCTTTTCCGAGGAGCTTCATAGCGGCATTTATGCCTGCCACGATTCCCTGCGCTGCAGCTTCTTCATAACCTGAAGAACCGTTTATCTGGCCTGCCGTAAATAATCCGGGCACTACCTTTGATTCGAGGCTCGCCCTGATGGACAGAGGATCTACAAGATCGTATTCGATCGCATAAGCTGCCCTCTGGATCTTGGCATTTGCGAGACCCGGCAGAGACTTGACCATCTTCTCCTGTATCTCTTCAGGAAGGCTCGTTGAGAACCCCTGCAGATACATCTCGTTCGTATGGCGTCCCATGGGTTCAACGAAGATCTGGTGTCTGGTCTTATCCTTGAACCTCATGAATTTATCTTCTATCGAAGGACAGTATCTCGGGCCAATGCCCTTGATCTCGCCGCTGTATAAGGGCGATCTGTCCATGTTATCCGAAATAACTTTTCTGGTCTCTTCCGTTGTCCAGATAGACCAGCAAGGAATCTGTTCATCTACAGGCGCTACGGACTTTCCTTCCATCTCATTCCTGAAAGAGAAAGGCGGAATATCGTCTTCGCCGTCCTGTCTTGTCATCTGCGAAAAGTCTATGGAATTGGAGTTTACTCTTACGGGCGTACCCGTCTTAAATCTCAAAAGCGGCACACCGAGAGAGCCCAAAGAAGCTGAAAGGCCCACTGATCTCGGCAGTCCGTCAGGACCGCTTTCCGTGATGACTTCACCTCTTATAATGCGGGCTTCCATATATGTGCCGGAACAGATAACAACGGCACGTGCCCTGTATATTGCTTTGCCCTCAGTCATGACACCGGCAACATTGCCTTCTTCGTCAGTAAGAAGCTCAGTTATATGCGCCTGCTTCAATGTGAGGTGCGGAAGGTTTTCCAGGTAATAGCGCATCTCCATTGAATACATCTGCCTGTCTTCCTGTGCTCTCGGTGAATATACCGCAGGGCCTTTGGAACGGTTCAGCATTCTCATCTGGACTGCGCACTTATCAGCCATGATTCCCATAATGCCGCCCAAAGCATCTATCTCTCTTACGAGCTGGCCCTTTGAGGTGCCTCCGATAGAAGGGTTGCAGGGAAGGTTTGCAAGGCTGTCTAATGAAAGCGTGAAAAGGATCGTGTTAAGGCCGAGCTTTGCCGCGGCATGTGCAGCTTCACATCCGGCATGGCCTGCTCCTACTACGGCAACATCAAATGTTCCCGCTTCAAAGCTTGTATCCAAACCTAAAGCTTCACGGATAGTCATTTATTTACCTATGCAGAATCTGGAGAAAATAGTGTCAGCCAAAGTAGCGGATACAGTCTTGCCAGTAACCTCGCCGATCTCGTCAAGGCATGCTCTTAAAGCAGATGCGCAGACTTCGGTTCCGAGATTATTATCGAGTGCATCCAATGCAAGTGCGAGTTTCTTTGTTGCTTTCAAAAACTTAGTGTAGTGTCTGCTGTTGGTGATAAGAAGCCCTTCGGAAGCTCCGCCGCCAAGCTCGTTATAGTAGTCGATAATGACGTCTTCAAGCTTATCGATGTTCAGATCTTCTTCAGCGCTGATGGAAATAAAATTGGTAATTCCGAGTTCACCGAGTTTTGATTCGATCTCGGCCCTGTCAGGGTTTTCGCCGGCATCGCTTTTCGAAAATACGCCGGTTACCGATTCACAGTCTTCTGCTATTTCCATGACGCAGGTATATGCTTCATCAACGGTCATATCAGGCGGGATCATGTAGAAGACCATATCAGCTCCCCTGCCCGCTTCATAAGCTTTGCCTATACCGATATTCTCAATGATATCTTCTGTCTCTCTGATACCTGCTGTATCGATCAGGGTAACAGGAATTCCGTTAATGTTGAGCTGTACTTCTATAGTATCTCTGGTCGTTCCGGCAACCTCTGTGACGATCGCTCTGTCAAAACCCGTAAGAGTATTAAGAAGCGTACTCTTGCCGCTGTTAGGGAGTCCCAGGAGCGCTACGCGGAGGCGTTCGGACAATATTCTTCCCTTGCCGTAACCTTTGCAGAGTGAAGTAAGCCTGTCGTGGCAGTCGCTTAAGTTATCCTTGACCTCTTCCAACTTGGCATCCTCTTCTTCGGGATCCTCAGTATCAAATTCGGTGAAAGTCTCAAGCATTGCAGCCTGGTCATAAAGATTCTTTTCAATGGAACTGATCTCTTCAGCGAGCTTGCCGGACATAAGGCTTCCTGCAGCTTCGAGCTGTCTTTCGGTCTCTGAATTGATGACGTCCATGACAGCTTCGGCAGAAGCCAGACTCATCTTGCCGTTGATGAAAGCTCTTCTGGAGAACTCGCCGGGATATGCCATTCTTATTCCTGACATACCGAGGCACTTCAATATCTCCTGCTTGACCGCACCGGAGCCGTGAGATGATATCTCCACCATCTCTTCGCCTGTATAGGAATGAGGCGCTTCAAAGTGCGTGAAAATAACTTCATCGACTTTTACATTGTTTGACGGATCTTTTACATATCCGAACGCACATGTATAACCGGGAAGTTCTGATAAATTCTTATAATCTCCGGAAGACCTTAAGATAACGGAACATTTATCGGCAAGTATTCCACAGCCGTTACCCGATATACGGATAACTGCTATACCTGATATTCCGGCCGGCGTCGAGCAGGCGCAGATAGGTTCGTCATCATACGAATACATCAATAAAAGCCCGCGAAAATAAGATGGTGATCTTAACCGTTATTACTTCTTGCTCTCGGGAGTAACAACAACGCATCTGTTGGGTTCAACACCCTCGGAATGTGTAGTTACGCCGTTAACATCCTGGAGATAAGAATGAACGATCCTTCTCTCTGCAGGGCTCATAGCCTCCATTGTAACCTTGCGGCCGGAGCGTCTTACTCTTGATACAGCCTTGTCAGCGAGGCCCTTGATGACCTGCTCTCTGTGCTTTCTGTATCCGCCTACATCGAGATAAACATGAACTCTCTGCTCGCTGTGCTTGTTAGCGATGAGATTTGTCATGTAAGAAATAGCTTCGAGTGTCTCGCCATGACGTCCGATTGCAGCACCGCAGTCAGAACCTGTTACAGAGATATAGATAGTGTCATCTTCTCTGTAAGAATCCATGTTGCCGTGGATGCCGATTCCGGAAAGAACTTCTGCAACAAAGTTAGCTGCTGCATCTTCAGCTTCGCTTACTGCGTCGCCTTCAAAGCTCTCGTCGTCACCGTAATATGTATCATCAGAAGCTGCAGGAGCAGAAGCTTCAGCTGCCTCTTCGGAATTAAATGTAACCTTTACCTCAGCGTCCTTTCTTCCTAAACCGAGAAAGCCGCCTTCTGTACCTTCCTCAACAACTTCGATTGTTGCCTGCTCTTTGGTACAACCGAGCTCGGAAAGAGCTGCCTCAATTGCTTCATCAACTGTCTTTCCTGTTTTGATTACTGTCTTTTCCATATATGCAAGGCCTCCTTCGAGCCAAATTAATTCTTATTTTTCTTGCCGTTCTTCTTGGAAGTGTCTGCATCAGCGCCTGCATTAGCACCTGCGAGAGCTGCTTTTCCGGACTTTCTGAAAACAGCTTCCTTCTTTGCTTCGATCTCAGCCTTCTTTGCCTCATAAGGCTTGGTGAACATGTAGTAAACGATGATGTTTGTAACGATGCTCATGAGACCAGAGATGATCCAGTAAAGACCCATTGCAGCAGGCATCGTGAATGTTGTAACGAGCATGAGGATAGGCATCATCCAGTTCATCATCTTCATCATGTTCTGGCTGTAATCCTCAGCGCCGCCCTTGCCGCCTGCCTGACCGTCCATTGCAGAGTTAACTTTAGCGCGCTTCTTTGCTTCTTCCTCTTCCTTCCAGCCGGGCTTGAGCCACTTCGTCATCTGCATGACGAGAATGTTCGTAGCAACTACGAGGACCGGAATGATGAGCATCGGAACATAAGTCTTGGGATCGTGGAAGATAGTAACGGGATTCCATGCAGGTGTAACAGTAAGATCCATTCCGAGGAAGTGAAGGTCAACCATCTGGTCGAGCTTGATAAAGCCCTGCTTGATGCACTCGTTAAGGAACTGTGCATTCTCGTTAAGAGCCTTGATAAGACCGATATGGATATCTACTGAAACTCTTCCGCTGCCACCTAAGATTCCGCCTTCGCCGAATCTGTTTCCGAGCTCGATCATTGAAGCGATGTTTTCCTTGCTTACCTGTGAAAGGTAGATCAAGGGTCCGCTGACGATACGGTAAATCGGCCAGATAAAGAATAACTGAAGGAACGGTAGAAGGCATCCGGAAAGACCGCCTGCACCATTCTCCTTCTGCATCTTCATGAAAGCTTCCTGATAAGCCTCTTTATCATCTCCATAGATACGCTGAAGCTCAGCCTGCTTACCGCTTAAAGCCTGCATCTTGAGCATGGATTTTTGGGATCTGATGCTTAAAGGAATAAGAGCTCCTCTGATAATTACTGTAAGGAAGATAATTGCCAGACCGTAATTACCGAAGAACTGGAACAAAACTCTCGTAAGCCAGCCGAACAATACGTACAGCGGGTCGAGAATTGATAACTGAACTAAAATTTCTCCCATTATTGGTCTCCGGTTCTAGTGTTGAATTGCTTGATTGGTTATCTGACAGGATCGTATCCGCCCTTTGAAAACGGGTTGCATCTCAAAATACGCCAAATGCCCATAAGTCCGCCCTTAATGACGCCGTACTTCGTTACTGCGTCGATCATGTACTGCGAACAAGTAGGCTGGTACTTGCAATGGGGGCCGATTGCCGGAGAAATATACTTCTGATACCAGCGAACCATCCCTATTACGGCTTTACGAATCATAGGAACTTCCTTCCAAAAGATCGAGCCTCGTAAGGCACTTCCCCATATCTGTGCTCAATTCGTGAAAATCAGGGATCCCGCCCTTGGCCTTTAAAGTAAATACGTAATCAAATCCTTGCGGAAGTCTGTCTTCCAACTGTCTGTAGGCTTCTCTCATAAGGCGTCTTGCCCTGTTTCTTCCTACAGCTCCAAGTTCTTTTTTGTTTGCGCAAAAACCGGTTCTTCTCAAAACCGGATCTACTTTATAACCACTCTGTTTGGTTCCCTCTCGTCTTTTGAGCACGTGAACCGACAGGTATCTGCCGGTCGCGAATTTCCCGTACCGGTAAACCCTGTTAAATTCAAAATTGAATCTTAAAGCTACCGATTTCAAAGCGAGATTACGACTTCAGGTCTAAATCAGACTGCAAGTCTCTTTCTGCCCTTAGCTCTTCTTGCAGCAAGAACCTTACGACCGTTAGCAGTCTCCATTCTTGCTCTGAAACCATGAACCTTAGCTCTCTGTCTTTTCTTAGGCTGAAAAGTCATCTTTGCCATAATATAAATCCTCCGAAAAGTTGTTTTCTTTCAGTTGCACACCCGCGTTTTTGGCGGCAGCGCATAGTAAGACATAATATAACCTGATGATTATATTAGGGCATCAGGTCAATGTCAAGCCGTGAAATGCTTATGCGTAATGAGTTTGCCTATAATGTCAGCACTTGCCGAAGAGATATGTGATGAATTGGATGATTATCTTGTCGGACGAAGGGCTCATGGAATTGGCAAAAGCAATATAGTAAGTATATTCCTGATCAAGACCGAGCTTTTCTTCGATCTCATCCGTGAGTTTCAGTGCTACCGGAACGGGCTTGTCTTCGTCAGGATCGCTCCTGCCAAGCAGGTCATCCAATGATATGCCCTGATTGCGCTTTGCCTTCTCTGCTTCTGTCGGAACATAGTAGTAGAAATCATCTTCAGAGAAGTTATCCATGTTTACGAGGTTATTCAGATCCTGGAAATAATCTGGCGTTGCATAGTTGTAAACCGCGTCTTCTCTCATGATGAGGTAATCGTATGTGCCTGTGAGGATTGATGCTCTGAATGCGATCTCCAGATAACGCTCCTCATACTCCAGGTCGCTCTTAAAATTCAGGTCTTCCGAATTAAGGAGCGCTGCTGTCCTGGGCTTTTTGTATCCTGCATATTCGAGGAATCCTGTTGTCGCATATTCGCGGCCCTCTTCAGTGGGAAAACCGTTGATGACGCCTCCGCCTAAGACACGCATCTTATCTTTATATACATCATGTCCGTACCAGAAAAGTCCTCCTGCTACCAGGATCACGAGGATCGTCGGAGGAAGATAGTACTGCATGAAATAAACTGCCTTCTGCTTAGCTGTAAGACCTTTGAGCTTTGCCTTTTCTGACCTGATATATCTGGTGAGCTTGTTTCCGGACTTGTCTTCGGCCTTATCCTCACCCTTTGTCTCTTCGAGCTTCTTTGCTTCTTTTTTATTTCCTGCAAGGGAGATATTTCCAGCAGCATCCTTTTCGGGATCGTATTCAACTGATTCCTTCAAAGCCTGAAGTTTGTCCGCCTGGATCTTTTCGAGCTTATCAAACTGCTTGATGAATACCAGTGACAGGAAATATGTGATCGTAGTTGAAGTAAATGCATAGACCAGCGGGAACCACTGTGCATACCAGACGCATGCGATGACAGATCCGACAATGAGGAGGCAGATCAGCACGAGCGGTATGAACTTGATGATAACGAAGATCAAGGAGGCCTTGAAAAGTTCTGCGGTCTTCATCTCGTATCTTGCGATAGTCGGGAAGATCGTCATTGTCATGAGAGCTGCGAAGAGGCTGAATACAATGATTCCGAGCTTATAGATGAACGGGATATTGGACCAGCCTGTATATATGATGTAACGCCAGTTGAAGATAATGAGGGAGATCACTACGAGCATTATTATCCATGTGGCGGTTGCCTGCTTGAAATTGCGCTTGAAGGCTTTGAAGAACGGGATGAATACTCCTGTTCCCTCACCTCTTATAATCTTCATGGATACATAATACTTGGCAGAGAATGCAGCACCAAAAGTAATAACGGGAATGCTGCAGATAACGAAAAGCAGATTGACGATTATGAGATTCGTAATCGTGCTTAACATATTCATTACCGGACTGTCTGGCTTCAATATATTCATTATTAAAAATCTACCTGATTCCTTTTGAGTTGTCCAAATTGGACAGCTTCATATTTTACAACATATTGGTTTCTAAAACCTTATTTTTTAAGAAGGGCTGCCTCATACGAGACAGCCCTGATAAATCAACAATTTCCTTATATCGATTATTCCTTAACGCCGCCGATCGTGAGACCTGTAACGAAGTATCTCTGAAGGAACGGATACAGAGCGATGATAGGTGCCATTGTGAAAATGGTAGCAGCAGCTCTGATCGTAACCGGCGTGATTGTTGCTGCAGATGATGCTGTAGCAGATGTACCTGCCTGCTGACCGCCTGTGGAAGCTGATACGGAGTCGAGCAGCTTTCTAAGTTCGTACTGCAATGTCGTGTACTGAGGATCGAATCTGTTGTAGAGCATTGCATCGAACCAGGAGTTCCAGTGACCTACTGCAACGAACAAAGCGATCGTAGCGTAAACCGGCATACAGAGAGGTGTGATGATACTCCAGAAGACTCTCATGTAACCCGCACCTTCGAGCTGTGCAGCTTCTTCCAGTGAATCAGGAATACCCTGCATGTAAGTTCTCATAACCATTACGTTAAAAGCGCTTACCATACCTGGGATGATGTATACCCAGAAGCTGGATGTGAGGTGGAGATATCTGTAAAGGATCAAGACCGGGATCATACCGCCGTTAGCGTACATTGTGATGATCCAGAACAGGGAAAGGCTTGACTTGAACAAGAACTTCTTACGGCTCAGGATGAAAGAAAGCAATGCATTGGCAGCCAAAGATGTAAGTGTACCGAGCACTGTTCTTCCGATAGTGACCCACAAGCCCTGCATGATGGATTTTCTCTCGAAAATGATCTCCTGATAGTTTCTAAGCGTAGGTGCACGGGGTAAAAGGTGGATACCGCCTCTTACAGCGTCGTTACCTTCGTTAAAAGAATATGCAAGCGTGTTGAGAACCGGGTAAAGGGTAACAACAGCAAACAAGACCATTATGATCGTATTGAAGATGTAGAAGATAAGATCTTCAGGAGCAATCTTCTTTTTGTGTTTGAGTTTTAAATCAACGGTTTCTTCTGACATGATGACTTCCCCCTTTCCTTAGAACAGACGCTCATCGCCCCTCTTCTTGGCGATGTAGTTAGAAACAACAATGAACGTCATTGATACGACAGTCTTGAAGATACCGGCTGCTGTACCGAGTGAGAAGTCCATGATACGACCTTCGAGTGACCATTTAAGGATATAAATGTCGATCGTTCTCGCAACGTCCTGGAGAATACCGTTACCGAGCAAGTACTGGATCTCGAATCCGGCATTAAGGACATTACCCATGTTCATGAGGAGAAGGATCATTATAGTAGGACGGATTCCAGGAAGAGTTACATAACGGATCTTCTGGAAACGGCCTGCACCATCAATCGCTGCTGACTCATAGAGGCAAGGGTCGATTGAGGTGATAGCTGCAAGATAAATAATTGCGTTCCAACCTGTCTCTTTCCAGAGGTGGCTGAAAGTTACGATAGGCCAGAACCAGCCTGGCTTCATAAGGAACGGATATGCCTGTTCTACGATATGGAACTTCATGAGGAGCTCATTGATGATACCTGTTGAAGTAAGTGCATCGTGAACGATAGCTGTAACGATGATCCATGAAAGGAAGTGAGGCATGTAAGAGATTGTCTGAATAGTCTTCTTAAACCATCTCGTCCTAACTTCGTTCAGGAGGATAGCAAACCCAATTGCAAAGACCGTGCTGAATACGAGGTTAAGCACACCCATTGCAAATGTGTTTCTTATTACCATGATGAACTGGTCATCGCTGAACAGGAACTTGAATTTGTCAAATCCAACCCACTTGGATTTGAAGATACCTTCAGCATATACGAAATTCTGGAAAGCCATTATCCAGCCTACGAGAGGAAGATAATAGAAAATGATTCCATATACTACATATGCGGCACCAATAGCAACGAGAATCCACTGTCTTTTAAATTCTTTCTTAGTGAATTTCGGCTTGTTAACATCGATTTCTTTAATTACTTTTTTCGATGTTGTCGTTGTTGTGTTTTCCATTTCTGCGCTACTCCCAAGAAAAATGGTGGCAACCACAGTTGTTTATTCCATGGTTGCCACCACAATCGATTTAGTTAAACACTAACTGATCAGTGATGTGATCAAGCAGGTTTCCAGCCGTTGGACTGAGCTGTAGCGAGTCTTGCGTTAACTGCATCCTGAGCTTCCTTGAGGAAGTCTTCCGGCTTGCACTCAGCGTAAGCCTTCTGGTAAGCGTCCCAATCTGCCTCGAAGTCCTTAGAGATAACGACTGCAGGGAGCCACTTATGCTTTGTTTCGCCCATCTTCTTCCAAGCTACACCACCAGCTGTGTCTGTGCCGAGGCCATTAGACCAAGACCAGAGAGGATACCAAGGCAACTCGTCTGCTGCAACAACATACTTAGAGCCAACCATGTCAGCATAGTTACCAGCACCGTATGCTTCGAAGCACTTCTTGAGAGGCTCAGCGAGGCCAGCGAGGAATTCTGCAGGCTGCTCATCAGGCATCATGTAGTTCTTGCCATCCTTGGACATACCTCTCCACTGAGGCATGTAAGAATATTCGCAGGAATGCTTAGCCTTGTAGCTGTCGCTCTTCCAGTTTTCTCTCATCTCTTCTGTTCTGTAGTAGCAACCATTCTCGTCAACCTTGTAGTCAACGTCCTTAACGCCCCAGAAACGGAGGTCATGGATCTCCTGGTCGAGGAGCATGCTGAGGAACTTGAATGCGAGATCAGGATCCTTGCAGGATGTAGTAACAGCACAACCGGAAGCGTTGTTAAGCTCGTCACCGTAGGAGTGCCACTGCTGATCCATACCGGAATTGATTGTAAGTCCGAGAGGTACATAGTCACAGCCGAGCTGATCAAGACGGAACTCAGAACCATCTGTAGCCTTCAAAGGTGAAGAGAAAGGTCCCATGATGCTGTAAGCGAAATCCCAGTACTGATCGCAGAGACCAAGAACACGACCTGTAGAAAGCTTAGCAATATACTCGTCGTATGTCTGAACTGCGAAGTCAGGGTCGATGTTGCCCTTAGCATATTCTTCGTTGAGCTTCTTGAAATACTTCTTAGCTGTATCTGTTGTGTTGTAGTCAACAACCTTAGGCTGATCAGCGCCTGCATCAATGTTAACGATAACGCAACCATCGTTCGGATAACCGTCGAGGAACATAGGAGCGTTCTCAATGCAGTAATACTTCCAGTCTTCACAGAGACATGTATAAGGGATTACGGGTGTTCCATCGGGAAGTTCAGGATGCTCTTTTGCATACTTCTCGAGGATCTCGAAGTACTGATCGAGTGTTTCGATCTTAGGATAGCCATAAGCCTCGAGGACTCTAGCCTGGATCCAGAAAGCCTCACCGTTGTGGCCTGTTGTTGTATCGGTCTTGTAGTGGTTACCGAAAACGTTAGCCCAGTAGATCTTTCCGTCTGACTGTCTGAACTGATCCCACTCTTCCTTGGTGTACATTTCCTTGAGGTTAGGATACTTCTCAAGATAGTCGTCCCAAGCTACGAGCAAGTGGTTCTCGTAAAGTGTAGGGCAGCCGTCGCCGCCATCGATGAAGTCAGGCAACTTACCTGAAGCGATGATGGAGCCGATAGCCTCACCAGCAGTCTGGCCTGTGAGCCAGGATTCCTTAACGCGAACGCCAGTCTTCTCTGCGATGAGTTCCTTGATATCGTTGTTCTCGTCCTTCTCTTTACCAGCCATAGCTGCGAACATTGTCATGTCGACAATCTTGGACTTACCGCCCTTAGCGCAAGCTGTGAAAGAGGAGACTGCGAGTACTGATGCCAAGACCAAGGAAACGATTTTCTTTGTCTTCATTAGTAGACCTCCCGAATTAGATTCTCGCTAATACATTCTGCGAGTATTTAGCAATTCAATTATATGGTTGCCCCATTTTTGCCACAACCCGAAAAACTCTTAACAAACAACTGATAAACTCTACAAAAATGCAATGATTTCTACATAACCAAACAAAGAAGCGTCTCTGTTTTAGTGCATATTGCACAAAAGAAACGGCCTGCATTATGCAGACCGCTCAAGTTTACTCTCCCCTGTTGTTCTTCCGGTACTTGGAAGGCGTACACCCCATAATCTCAATGAATTTGCGGATAAAGTAGTCACTGTCCTTGTATCCGACGTCTTCTGCGATCCTGTTGATCTTCTTATCCGTATTGATTATCTGGCGCGCTGCTTCATTGATCCTGTAATTTGTCAGGTAGTTTTTGAAAGACTCCCCGTATTTTTTCCTGAAGACCTGTCCTAAATAGGAACTGTTAATGTGATATTTATCACCGAGATATTTAAGACTGATGTCTCCTGCATAGTTTTCCCTGATCTCAGCTTCAATTACTGCGAGTATCCCGTGAGATACGCTTTTCCTGAGTTCGGAAAGATATGCCGCATATTCCAAAGCGAAGGTCTTTAAGTGCTGGTAACTGCCTCGTGCGAAAACATCACTCGAAGCCTGCTCGGAAATATACTGGATGATCTCTTCCTGGTTTACCGTATCGTCAAGTTCACTTGCCAGATGGATAAGCTGGAAAAGGAAGTAGTTGATGTTAAGGTCGAAAGCTACATTGCTGCTGTCTTTTCCGCGCAGCTCGGAATGAAGTTTCTCGATACCTGATTCAATGGAAGAAGGTTCGTTTTTGGCAATGGAACCGATTATCTCATCTATTGTATTCTTGCAAAGGACAATGCCTCCGATGTTGGTATCGGTCTCTTCATAGAAATACATTTTCTTGGTGTTATGGAATCCTGCGATACTCTTAAGTCTCTTGCAGGAATCGTAAGATTCCGCAAGCTTGGATATGTCTTCTACAGGCTTGCCGCAATAAAGTCTTACAGGCTTTATGAAAAGCAGTTCGATCTTTCTTATGAGCTGATTTAAGAACTCTGACTCAGAGAGGTCTCTCATCGCAGCCATGTTTTCGCAGTATATGAAACCGACGTCGTAGTTGTCTTCGTCGTAAGGGACTTCCAAAGTGAAGTGGTTCACATATTCCTTGAGCGTCTCCCTGCATGCATTGATAAGCTGCTTTTGGATAGCACCGAGATCATAGTCATCTGAAACGGCAGTATCCGCATCAGAATCCTTCTGTGAAAAACCGATATAGATAAATCTTAAGTTTCCGGCAAGCTGGAGATGCTTATTCGCATAATCGATCTCTTCCTCCGTATACTTGCCACGGATAATGTGTCTTATAACCCTCGAGAGATAAGCATCTTCCATCTTCTCCCTGTCTTTTCTCAGGATAATGGATTCCCTGTTGAGATTCGTAACCTTGCGGAGGACCGCGATGAGCTCTTCTTCCTCGACAGGCTTAAGGATATAGTCGAGGCACCCGTTTCTTATTGCTTGCTGTGTGTAGGCAAAATCGTCATAACCTGTAAGAAGTACGAACTCGGCATCGGAGATCTTCTCTTTCTTTATAGTCTCCAGAAGTTCAAGACCCGTCATCTCAGGCATACGGATATCAGAGATGATAAGATCAACGTGATTCTCTTTGAGATACTTCAAAGCTTCTTTTCCGTTGGAACAGGTGGCGGCTATTTCGAATCCGCCGCTCTCCCAGTCAATAAGGACCTGAAGACCCTGAAGGATATAAGGTTCGTCGTCAACAAGCATTACTTTAAGCATTTTCCACCTCTGTCTGCGCCCTGATTATCTTATCCTCGGGGATCGTGATGATAACAGTCATGCCGATACCCTTTTCGCTCTCTATAGTAAACTTAGCTGCATCTTTATACATCATCTTTATTCTGAGGCAGGCATTTAATATACCTACATGTTTTGCTTTCTTAACGGCATCGATGGTAACGCTGTTCATCTTGTTCTTAAGCTGGACGACGTCTTTTACCTCCATACCGTCACCGGTATCCTCGACTTCGAAAATGATGTTTCCTTCTTCCTTATATACCCTTACAAATATCCATCCCTGGGACGCCTTGGATTCGATTCCGTGAATACAAGCGTTCTCTACGAAAGTAACCATTGTAAGTTTCGGAATGAGGATATTCTTGCAGTCATCATCGATATCGATATCAAATGAGATCCTGTCTCCGAAACGGTAGCTCTGAAGCTGGAGATATGCTTCGATAAATCCTTCTTCCTCTGCTATCGTAACCGAATCTTCATGCCATTCAACATTCTGCCTCTCCATTACGGCGAGCCTTTGTACCATCTCGGCAGTCTCATTCTCACCCTTAAGGATACTGTGCATACGGATACTTTCTAACGCATTGAAAAGGAAGTGCGGATTGATCTGGCTCTGCAGTGCCAACAGTTCGGCGTTCTTTCTTGCAAGGTCGCTCTCCTGTTCCCTCAGTTTGTCCTTATAGATAGTATTTGTAAGTTCGTTATTGATCTCAACGATCCTGTTATAGTTATGCATGAGTTCAGAGATCTCATCGGAACCGTTGATCTCTTTTATCGGCTGGAAGTATTCGCTGCCGCCTTCACCGAATGCCTTACCCAGGATCGTTATTCTGTCTGTGATGGATCTCTCGAGGAGCTTTAAGAGAAGGATCGGCAGGATGAGCGTAAAAAGAATGATGAGGACAGTGATAAGTATGTGTTCCCTGACGACCTTCAGGATCGTAAGGTCCTCAGTCACGGCATAGATAGTAAATGTATTGTCGTACATGTTTACATTTTCAACTGTTATGTATGGCGAAAAAGATGACTTCGTAACGACCTGCTGAAAATCTTCAGCATCTTTGCCGGTTGGGTAGATCACATAGTCACCGCAGGTAAGATACATCTTGCAGTTTGTAGGGATCTCCTTAAGTTCATCGTAGATCCTCGTCATCTTGTGCTCAATCGTAATGATCCTGGTGAGCTTTAAGGCAGACTTCGCATTTTCCATCTTACGGACATAGATAAAGCGGTCCCTGTCAGTCGTAAGAACGACAGGATCATCGTCATAATATGCATAGACAGCTTCGCTCGCATCTGTTTTAACGAATCTTTCATACCACTGCTCACTATATGCTTCCTTGATGTTATGAAAATAGTGACCGCTCATCATTGATTCGTTGTCCGAATAGATAACGAGCCTGTCCTGGTTGATATCGGACAATGTCGCAAAGAACGACGTGGAAACTGTATAAACGTAGCTGTTGAAATATCCGTAAGGAATATCGTAATCGGTATCGATAAATGAGTTTAAGTCTTTGTTGAGGTCTATCGCCGTTGCGATATTTGCATCGTACTGGAGGATAGACTGGAGATGGTTCGAATAAGCATCAATGGCATTTTTTCTGTAGTTTCTCTGGTTGCTTAATTCGGCATCGTAAACGGAGCTGAACAGTACGGCATCGGTAATGACAAGCGGCAGGATGACGCCGAAGATATACATGATCAGAAACTTCTTATTCAGTTTCAGCTGACTGAAAAAATTTCTTGCCCTGACAAATTTGAACATTTAGTCTCCGCCTGGATTAAAACTGTTTGGCCCTCAATTCATACCCTAATATGTTATAGAAAACACGTGGGCTTTGCAAACTGACATTTCTTGAATGTGTTGAATTTAGTAGGGTCTTATCTGTAATTTATCCCGTTGATTATTCCAACCTGTTTTCCTAAGGGCTTAAACAACATTAAATATATGTCGTTGAAATTTATGAATGAATCAACTATACTTCAAATATCAACAAAGACATTTTTCTATTCCTATTATCCCCATATTTGCGGCCACCCTTTCCCGGGTGGTCGCTCCTTTTATGGAGATATTTAAAGGAGCTTTATAAGCTTGCAGTTTTCAATGCCTTCTGCCCAGAATTCCTTCAGGGGTTTATGCTTTACATTGCCTATGATCGCTGAGTTCATAGCACCGTGCCCGAGTATCAGAATGTCCTTGCCTTCTTTTACCAGAGGATATGCCACTTCTTCCAGGAACTCATTGGTCCTCTTTAAAAGGTCTTCCAGGCTCTCAGCACCATTTACAGCCTCATATTCTTCGGGATTGAAGAATAAGACTCTTACAGGACAATCGTGTTTTTCGAATACTTCCTCTACGCCTTCATAGATACCGAATCCCATCTCGGCGAGTCTGTCATCTATTATGACCGGCACATTCCTGCCCTCTAAGACCAGTTCTGCGGTCTGTCTTGCCCTTGTAAGGGGCGAACAGAAGCATACGTCAAAGTGAACGTCTTTATAGCGTTCACAGGCCTCTTTGGCCATCTTTATTCCCATGTCATTAAGCGGGATATCCGTCCTGCCCTGGAGTTTATGGAGCAGATTCCAGTCGGTCTTCCCGTGTCTCATTATGTAAAGCATTGATTATTTCTTTCCGGTCTTTTTGATCTTGTCGACTAAAGCATCTTTTTTGTCGGCCAGCGCCTCTTTGCCTTCCTTGACTACATCAAGGTTTACAAAGAAGAGCTTAACTAATGTCCTGACCCTGCCGCTTGAATCGTTTATCTCTTTCATACGCGTGATCATGGCTCTGGTTCCCTTTATGCCTACCTTAGTCATTGAGCTCATCGTATCAGCTCCTGATGCTTCAAACACCGAGAAAAGGTCATCCACAAACACTTTTCTCTGTAAAAAGCTCATCTCATCGAGCCAGGATGAGAGGGTCTCTTCAAATGTATCGCTTACCTTATCAGTTGATGCGAGCTCATAGAACTCCTTGCCTTCAACCTCCCAGGAAAGCGGATTATGCTGCATTATTCCGTGTTCATTGCTCCTGATGACCATAGGTCTTACGGAACTCGTCAAAAGTCTTCCAACAATGGAAGTCTGGGGAATGAACTTTTCGATCTTCTGCTCTATGAACGTAAACTGGGGCGTTTCAAGGATCTCCTTATTAAAGCCGAATCCCGGACCGTCAAAACTGTAGATATTCTTTATCCGCTGTGCGATCTCAGGCAGAGTCTGGGTTGCTGCGTAGATTGCCAGATGTCCGCCTTTGGAATGGCCTCCCATGCGGATCTCCTGTGTCCTTCCACCCATTACTTCCTGCATATAGAGCACGGCTTCTGTCTCAGCAGGAACCGTCATGTAACTTAAGTTAAAGTCTTCCTTCCAGCCGATTATCCTGTCATCGGTTCCTCTGAAAGATATGAAAGCCACGCCGTCTGATGTCTCTATTTCAAGCGCGCCAAACTGGATCTCCCTGCCGATATCCGTATCATCAACGAAGTTCGAGAGCATGGCTCCCCTGAACCTGTTGCTCTCGGCGAGAGCCTTTAAGATTGAAGGACAGAAGTTGATAAATGACTTGTCATTGGAGAGCTCTTCTGCTGAATGAAGCTTAAAGAACTGCTTGGAAGCTTCCCTCATCGTTACCTTTCCCTTTCCTTTTCCGGGAACGATATCGGTGAAGTCAATATAAGACAGCGACGACAGTAAACATGCGTCGATGCTGTTGAAAGGATCTCTTGAGAAAGGCAGATCGCCTCTCCATGCCAGATAATCAAGTAAGTTTCCCATAGCGCTTATTATAATCCAGCAAAAGCGTATTGAATATAAAAAAGAGGCCGTCTCATTTGAGACAGCCTCTTGAAAGATACTTTTAAAGCAGTTTTATTATCTTCTGCCGGTCTTGATAGTGAGATCTTCGAGGAATCCCTTAGGGCTTCTGATCTCGAGTTCACCTTCAACCTGAACGATCAGGTCGTTGGCAACACCTGTAAGGATCAATACGGATGTACCTGCGAACCAGACGTTCTGGAATCCTGTAAGGATACCGATGATCGTAGGAACGATGCAGACAAGAACAAGGAAGAATGCTTCAACCCAGTTAAGTCTGAAAGCAGTTGACTTGATGAAATCAGTCGTAGGCTTACCAGATCTGATACCGTTGATCATACCGCCGTTCTTTGTAATGTTGTTTGCAATCTCTACAGGATGGAAATTGATCTGTGTGTAGAAGAATGTAAATCCGATTACGAGAAGGAAGTAGATTATGTAGTAGTAAGCGCTTCCTGTGAATGATTCCTTGATCCATGTGACTGCTGCATTATCGCTGTTGCTTAAGAACATGTTTACGATAATGGAAGGAATAGCCAAAAGAGACATTGTAAAGATAACAGGCATAACACCGGACATATTAACCTTGAGCGGGATATAGTCTCTGTTACCACCACGAGTCTGTCTGCCGATAACCTTCTTTGAGTACTGTACAGGAATTCTTCTCTCAGCATTCTGAACATAAAGAACGAATACGATGATGAGAATCGAGATAGCTGTTACCGCGATGAATACAAGAATTCCGACAATAATACCAAGAGCCGCATTTTCAATTGAGTCACTGATATCAACACACTTCTCGTAAAGTGTCTTAGCCATTTCGGGAAGACGTGTAACGATACCTGCAAAGATGATTAAAGATACACCGTTGCCGATACCCTTATCGTTGATCTTCTCACCTAAGAAGACAACGATAGCGGCGCCTGCTGTGAATGCCAGGATAACAAGTGCTGCGTTGAGCCATGTAGGAAGAGCGGCATTCAATGCAGAACGTGTTGAATAGCAGAACAGGCAGGACTGGACGAATGCCAGGACGATTGCCGATATACGAGTGATCTTATCCATCTTCTTTCTGCCAGCTTCACCTTCTTTGGAAAGTTCTTCCAAAGGAGGGATAACGACAGTCAAAAGCTGGATGATGATCGATGCGTTGATGTAAGGTGATACACCAAGTGACAAGATTGATGCATGTAATAGACCACCACCTGAGATGAGATCCATGATGCTACCGAGCTGGCCCCACTGACGGATAACTTGAGTGAACTTCTCACCGTCGAGTCCCGGTACAGGTACGAGGCCGCCGAGCATAAAGATACCCAGGATCATGAAGGTATAGAGCAGTCTTTTACGTATAGACTCTACACGAAAAGCATTTACTGCAGTATCGAAAATACCGTTCATGAATATTAGCCCTCCGTAGCCGTGCCTCCGGCCTTTTCAATCTTCTCTTTTGCTGAAGCTGTGAACTTAGCAGCTGTTACATCGAGCTTCTTTGTGAGCTCACCGTTGCCGAGAATCTTGATGCCGTCGTTGTTCTTAGGAAGAGTGATGATGCCCTTTTCAGAAAGAGCCTTAGCATCTACTGCTGTTCCGTTATCGAAAACCTCAAGATCTCCGATGTTTACTTCAATGTAAGCAGGAGCAAATCTCTTGTTGTTGAAGCCTCTCTTAGGGAGACGTCTGTAAAGGGGCATCTGGCCACCTTCGAAACCGGGACGTACACCGCCGCCTGAACGAGCGTTCTGGCCCTTGTGGCCACGGCCTGCTGTCTTACCATTACCGGATCCGGGACCTCTTCCCTTACGATATGCTTTTACGTTGCCTGCGGAAGTCATTTCATTGAGCTTCATGTGGCACCTCCATTAATTCTCTTCTACGGCTACGTAGTTAACAGCCTTTTTGATCATGCCGCGTGTAGCCTCATTGTCAGCCTTCTCAACAGTCTGACCGATCTTCTTTAAGCCCAAAGCTCTTACTGTAGCCTTCTCGGACTCTCTTGCCTTATTAATGCTCTTGACAAGCGTAATCTTAATGTTAGCCATTTGAGCGGGCCTCCTTACTTAATCTCGTCAACGGACTTACCGCGAAGTCTTGCAACTTCTTCTACGGACTTCAAGGACTTAAGGCCCTCGATAGTAGCGTTGACCATGTTATTAGGATTGTTGGATCCGATAGACTTTGTACGGATATCTGTGATACCAGCGAGTTCGCATACTGAACGAACAGGACCGCCGGCGATAACACCGGTACCGTTTGCAGCAGGCTTCATAACGATGTGAGCTGCAGCGAATTCACCGATTGTCTCGTGAGGGATAGTACCGTTAACGATAGAAACATCAACGATGTTCTTCTTTGCTTCTTCGATACCCTTTCTGATAGCGTCCGGAACTTCGGTGGACTTACCGATGCCCTTACCTACACGACCCTTTCTGTCACCGATAACTACGAGAGCAGCAAATCTCATGTTCTTACCGCCCTTAACAGTCTTGGAAACACGGCCGATGTGGATAACGCGCTCTTCGAACTCTTTATCCTTCTTTTCTTCTCTTGAAATGTTCTTAGACTCTAAAGCCATCTAATTTGCTCCTCCCGATTAGAATGAGAGACCGGCTTCTCTTGCCGCCTCTGCCAAAGCCTGTACTCTTCCGTGATAGAGATATCCGCCACGGTCAAATACTACGTCCTTGATATCCTTGGCAATAGCGCGCTCACCGACAAGCTTGCCAACTGCTTTAGCTGCCTCGATGTTGCTGCCAACGGATACGGAGCCCTTGATTTCCTTGTCGAGTGTAGAAGCACTAACAAGTGTAACTCCCTTTGTATCATCGATGATCTGAGCGTAAATGTGGCTGTTGCTTCTGTATACGCAAAGACGAGGGCACTCTGTTGTTCCGGAAATCTTCTTTCTTACACGAACATGCTTTCTCTTGCGAATTTCGTTTTTATCAATTCTACCAATCATGTTGATTTACCCCCTTTGCGCCTTACTTCTTAGCACCGGTCTTACCTTCCTTGATGATAAGGTGCTCGCCGGCATACTTAATACCCTTGCCCTTATAAACATCAGGAACTCTAAGAGAACGGATCTTTGCTGCGGTCTCGCCTACGAGCTGCTTGTCAGCGCCCTGAACGATAACCTGGTTGTCTTTGACATCGATTGTGATGCCCTCGGGTTCAACCATCTCGATAGGATGTGAATAACCAAGGTTGAATGTAACCTTGTTACCAGCCTTAGATGCTCTGTAACCTACACCGTTGATTTCCAATGTCTTTGTGAAACCCTCGTGTACGCCGGTTACCATATTCTGAATGAGTGCTCTTGTAAGGCCGTGGAGTGCACGATGATTCTTGTCATCGGAAGGACGAGTAACTGTGATCTGTCCATCCTCCAGCTTTACTGTGATGTCCGGATGAACATCAAGTGAGAGCTCTGCTTTGCCGCCCTTAACCGTTACGTGCTGGCCGTCGATCTTAACATCAACGCCTGCAGGAACGACTATGGGCATTCTGCCGATTCTTGACATAAATTTTTCCTCCTGCTCTTGAGATTTAACCTTTGGGCCAGGTATGTCGCCATAACCCAAGGCTTTTCAGAGATGTATATATTTTAAGAAGATCTCACCAGGAGACCTTCCCAAAATTACCAAATATAAGCGAGAACTTCGCCGCCTACACCAAGCTTTCTAGCCTGCTTATCAGTCATAACACCCTTAGATGTAGAGATGATAGCAACGCCTAAGCCATTAAGTACGCGAGGCAGATTCTCTTTATCCGCATAGGTACGAAGACCAGGCTTGGAGATTCTCTTGATTCCGGAGATAACCGGCTTTCTGCCCGAATACTTGAGTGTGATTCTGATAACACCCTGAGTATTTCCCTCGAGTGTCTCAAACTTCTCAATGTATCCTTCATCAAGGAGAATCTGAGCAATAGCCTTCTTCATGTTGGACTGGGGAACATCAACTGTAGCGTGTCCAGCAGTACCGGCATTGCGGATTCTTGTAAGCATATCTGCGATTGCATCTGTAATCTGCATAATTCTTCCTCCTGTTAAATATGGACAGTTCTAATTCTTAAGAAAGAAAACTGTTACCAGCTTGCCTTTCTTACGCCCGGAATCTCTCCCTTGTATGCCAAATCGCGGAAGCAGAGACGGCAGATGCCGTACTTACGGATATAAGCATGAGGTCTTCCGCAGATCTTGCAACGGTTGTGCTGCTGAGTGGAAAACTTGGGTGTCTTCTGAGACTTAAGAATCATTGACTTCTTTGCCATGTGTTATTCTCCTCCAAATTACTTGCGGAAAGGCATACCGAGGAGCTTCAAGAGCTCGAATGCCTCTTCGTCTGTTCCGGCAGTAGTAACAATGATGATGTCCATACCGCGAATCTTGTCAATCTTATCGTAGTCGATTTCAGGGAACATGAGCTGCTCCTTGATACCCATCGCATAGTTGCCGTGTCCGTCGAAGGAATTAGGACTGATTCCGCGGAAGTCACGTACACGGGGAAGAGCAAGGCTAACGAGCTTGTCGAGGAAGTAATACATGTTATCGCCTCTCAAAGTAACCTTGCATCCGATCTTCATGCCCTCTCTGAGCTTGAAGGCTGCGATTGACTTTGTTGCTGTTGTTGCTACAGGCTTCTGGCCTGCAATGATGCCCATGTCGCGCATAGCGCTCTCAAGAGCCTTCGGGTTATCCTTAACCTCACCAACACCCATGTTGAGGACGATCTTGTCGACCTTCGGAATCTGCATAGGTGAGCTGTACTTGAACTTCTCCTGAAGAGCAGGTGCTACTTCGGAAATGTACTTATCCTTTAATCTGGTCATTGATTATTCCCCCTTCTTAGCCTTAGAAACCGTATCGATGACCTCGCCGGATCTCTTAGCGATTCTGGACTTAGAACCATCTTCGTTGATACGGTAGCCAACTCTTGTGGGCTTGCCTGTCTTGGGGTCAACGAGCATTACGTTGGATGCATCGATAGAACCTTCTCTCTCAACAATTCCGGAAGGAGCTGTCTGAGTTCTAGCCTTCTGATGCTTCTTGACCATATTTACGCCTTCAACGTAAACTCTGCCCTTCTTCTCATCTACCATGAGAACCTTACCCTTTGCGCCCTTGTCCTTGCCGGAAATGACAATGACCTGGTCGTCTTTCTTTACATGAACGTTACTCTTAGCCATGTGTCTATTCCTCCTTAAAGAACTTCCGGAGCGAGAGAGAGGATCTTCATGTAATCCTTATCTCTTAACTCTCTTGCTATGGGTCCAAAGATACGAGTTCCGCGGGGATTCTTGTCTTCCTTAATGATGACTGCCGCATTCTCGTCGAACTTAATATAAGAACCGTCGTTACGTCTTACGCCCTGCTTGGAACGAACGACAACTGCCTTAACTACATCACCCTTCTTGACCATGCCGCCGGGAGCAGCGCTCTTTACGGAGCAAACGATAACGTCACCGATGTTGGCGTACTTTCTCCAAGAGCCACCCAAAACTTTGATGCAGAGAAGCTCTTTTGCTCCGGTATTGTCGGCAGATCTGAGTCTGGATTCAACCTGAATCATCTGATATATCCTCCTTTAATCGCCTTACTTAGCCTTCTCAACGACACTTACGAGTCTCCAACGCTTATCCTTGGAAATCGGGCGTGTCTCCATAACTTCAACCTTATCGCCCTCGTGAGCTTCATTGTTCTCATCGTGAGCCTTAAGCTTGTATGTTCTCTTCATGATCTTTCCGTAAAGAGGGTGCTTAACGTGCTCTACGACGGAAACTGTGATCGTCTTATCCATCTTGTCAGATGTAACGAGACCGACTCTGGTTTTTCTTAAATTTCTCTCAGCCATTTGTCGTCTCCTCCTTACTTATTAGCAGCGAGCTGCTTCTCGCGCTGAATTGTCATTACTCTAGCGATATCGCGCTTAACCTGTGCAATCTGAGCCGGATTATCGAGCTGGTTTGTTGCATGCTGGAAGCGGAGCTTGAAGAGTTCTTCCTTCAAAGAGGCGAGCTCAGAAGAAAGTTCTTCATCAGACATCTTACGGATTTCTTCAACCTTCATTTGCGCTTTCCTCCTTTACTTTTGCGATAAACTTTGTCTTGCAAGGGAGCTTATGTCCAGCAAGTCTCATGGCTTCTCTAGCCTGCTCTTCAGTAACACCTGAGATCTCGAAAAGAACTCTTCCAGGTCTTACTACTGCGCACCAGTACTCGTTTGCTGCCTTACCTGAACCCATTCGGACCTGTGCAGGCTTCTTTGATACCGGCTTATCAGGGAAGATCTTGATCCATACCTTACCGCCACGCTTGATGTATCTGTTGATTGCGATACGTGCAGCTTCGATCTGATTTGACTTGATCCAGCAAGGTTCAAGAGCCTGAAGACCGTAATCACCGTAAGCTACGAAGTTGCCGCGGTGAGCCTGGCCCTTCATACGGCCTCTCTGCTGCTTTCTATACTTTGTTCTCTTAGGAAGTAACATTAAGCTTTTCCTCCTTCAGACTTCTTTGACTGGCTCTTCTGGCCGAATACTTCACCCTTGTAGATCCAGACCTTTACGCCGATGATTCCGTATGTTGTCTTTGCCTCAGCAAATCCATAATCGATATCTGCGCGGAGTGTCTGAAGCGGGATTGTGCCCTCGTGATATGTCTCGGATCTTGCGATCTCGGCACCGCCCAAACGGCCGGAGCACTTTGTCTTGATTCCGAGAACACCGGGCTGCTTCATAGCCATCTGCATTGCTCTCTTCATTGCTCTTCTGAAGCTTGCACGGTTCTCGAGCTGAGAAGCGATGTTCTGAGCAACGAGGAGTGCATCTGTATCACTGTTCTTGATAACTTCGATATCAACTGTGAATACTCTCTTCTTATCCTTGGATACGTTCTTGTTGAATTCCTTCTCAAGTGCATCCTTAAGAGCCATTCTTCCTGAGCCCTTGTCTCCACCTACGAGTGAAGGACGAGCTGTCTTAACAATAACGTTGATTCTGTCTGTGCCCTTACGGTCGATGATGACCTTGGATACGCCTGCAACATTTGTGCGGCTCTCGTCTACGGGCTTCTTGGCGTTGCCTCTTGCGATAGGCTCAACTGCCTTTAAAACGAACTCACGGATCTTCTGATCTTCGACAAGACAATCGGAAAAGGTGTTCTTGTCGGCATACCAGTGTGAGCTCCAGTCGTCGATAACGCCTACTCTAAGTCCATTAGGGTTAACTTTCTGACCCATGCTTAAACCTCCTTATACCCTTTCCTTGAGAACTACAGTAACGTGACTTGTTCTCTTCTTGATCGAACTAGCCGAACCTCTTGCTCTCGGGATGTATCTCTTGAGAACAGGGCCGGGATTGGAAATGCACTCAGCAACATAAAGCTTGTCTCTGGAGAGGTCGAAGTTGTTGACAGCGTTAGCTTCAGCAGACTTCAAAACCTTAGCGATAACAGGTGATGCTGCCTTGGGTGTGTATGTGAGGATAGCATAAGCATCATCTAAAGACTTACCCTTGATGAGGTTAGCAACTACTCTTACCTTACGGGGAGCAATTCTAACGTACTTAGCTGTAGCTGTTCCTCTGTCTCTGCCCATTCCGAGAAGCTTTCTCTGCTTCTTTGTAGGAGTGGGGAGCTTATTTGAAGACTTGGAAGGTGCCGCATAAGCTTCGAGGATCTTCTCGCGGTTCTTCTCAATATTGTCTCTGCTTAAAATAATCTTTTCCACAGAAATTTCCTCCTTATGAGTTAGAAGCGGACTTCTCGTTGCTTGTGTGACCGCCGAACTTACGTGTAGGTGCGAACTCGCCAAGCTTATGTCCTACCATGTCCTCAGTAACGTATACCGGAACATGCTTGTGACCGTCGTATACAGCAATTGTGTGGCCGACGAATTCAGGGAAAATCGTAGAAGCTCTAGACCATGTCTGGATAATCTTCTTGTCGTTGGCTGCATTCAACGCCTCGACCTTCTTCATGAGAGCGTCCTGAACGTAATAGCCCTTTTTGGTTGATCTACTCATTGAACTGCCTCCTTATGCCTTTCTCGACTTAACAATATACTTGCTGGACTGCTTCTTCTTATTACGTGTCTTCTTACCCAATGTAGGAACACCCCAAGGTGTAACAGGGCCAGGGAGACCGATAGGAGACTTACCTTCACCACCGCCGTGAGGGTGATCGTTAGGGTTCATTACGACACCTCTAACTGCAGGTCTTACACCAGCGTGTCTGGACTTACCAGCTTTACCGAGCTTAACGTTCTCGTGCTCTGCGTTGCCGATAGAACCGATCATTGCGCGGCACTTCTCGGGAACCATACGAACTTCACCGGAAGGAAGACGGATCTGAGCGAAGCCGTTCTCCTTAGCCATGAGCTGAGCAGAAGCACCAGCTGTTCTAACGAGCTGAGCGCCCTTGCCGGGATTCATCTCTACGCAGCAGATAACTGTACCTACCGGGATAGAGGAAATAGGAAGAACGTTGCCGTTAAGGATATCTGCATCCGGACCGCTCTCAACCTTGTGACCTACCTTGAGGCCCTCGGGAGCGAGGATGTAGGACTTAACACCGTCAACATACTGAATGAGTGCTAAGTAAGCTGTTCTGTTAGGATCGTACTCGATTGCCTTGACTGTAGCAGGGATACCTGCTCTGTCACGCTTCCAATCGATTACTCTGAGCTTTGTACGGTTACCGCCGCCGATATGGCGAACCGTGATACGGCCATAAGAGTTACGGCCGCCTGTCTTCTTCCTTGACTTAAGAAGGCTCTTCTCCGGGTCCTTCTTTGTAAGAACGGAATAGTCAGCTATGGCCATTCCACGAACTGCGGGAGAAGTAGGTTTAAATGTTTTTACTGCCATTTTTTATCTCTCCTTGATTACATTACTGACCAAAACCGAATTCTTCGATTGATGTCTTGTTCTTTGTTCCGGCCTTTACTGCCTTGCCGCCCTTGCCGAGGTATGTGTTCTCAACAGCGTCTGTAGCGATTGTAACAACTGCCTTCTTGTAAGCAGGTGTTGTGCCGGGCTTATTTCTAAGTCTTCTCTTCTTACCGTCAAAATTAGCAACGTTAACAGCAAGAACCTTAACACCGAAGAGCTTCTCTGCTGCTGCCTTGATCTCAGGCTTTTCAGCGTTAGGTGCAACTACGAAAGTGTACTTGCCCTCTTCTGTGCTAGCCATCGTCTTCTCTGTGATGATGGGCTTAATGATTACATCATAGGGGGACTTCATTACTTGTATACCTCCTCGATCTTCTCAACTGCAGCCTTTGTAGCTACAAAGCTGTCATACTTGAGGATGTCCATAACGTTGATCGTGTTAACGAGTGCTGTCTTAACATCCTTGATATTTCTTGCAGAGAGCTCTGCATTCTTGTTTACGCCCTCGAGAACGATGAGTGAAGAATTGCCAGCGCCGATAGCCTTGAGAGCCTTAGCAACTGTAGCTGTCTTTACTTCGTCAAGATCCATGTTCTCGATAACGATCATCTTCTCAGAAGCAACCTTTGAAGAAAGAGCGGACTTAAGAGCAAGTCTCTTGATCTTCTTAGGTACTGTGTAGCTGTATGATCTGGGGTTGGGTCCAAAGATGATTCCGCCGCCAACATACTGTGCGGATCTTGTTGAACCGTGACGAGCTCTACCTGTACCCTTCTGTCTGTAAGGTCTCTTACCGCCACCGGATACTTCGCTTCTTGTCTTTGTCTTCTGTGTGCCCTGTCTTCTGTTTGCAAGCTGGTTTCTAACTACTGTAGACATTGCAACTTCGTTGGGCTCGATGCCGAAAATCTCATCGGAAAGCTCGATGGAACCCTTAACGGCACCTGTCAAATCTTTAACATCAATTTTAGCCATTATTCTGTTCCTCCGTCTTATGCCTTAACAGTATTCTGTACTGTTACGATACCGCCCTTAGGACCAGGGATAGCTCCTCTGATTACGAGGATTCCTCTGTCGCCGTCAACCATGACAACGCTAAGGTTCTGTACTGTGCAGTTAACTGCACCCATATGTCCAGGCATCTTCTTACCAGGTACAACTCTACCGGGTGTGGAAGTAGCGCCCATTGAACCGACTCTTCTGTGATACATGGAGCCGTGACCAGAAGGACCACCCTTCTGTCCGTGACGCTTGATGTTGCCCTGGAAACCCTTACCCTTGGATACGCCGCTTACGTCGACCTTGTCGCCAACTGCGAACATATCGGATACTTTGATCTCCTGTCCGAGGCTGTACTCTTCGTCGGGTGTGAATTCGCGGATAATTCTCTTAGGCTCAACGTCAGCCTTCTTGAACTGTCCTGCGTCAGGCTTGTTTACAAGCTTTGCTCTGATGGAACCTGTGCCTACTTTGCAGGCCTTGTATCCGTCAGTCTCTACCGTCTTGTTCTGGAGCACGTACATAGGCTCGCAGCTTATAACGGTTGCCGGAATAACGTTGCCGTTGTCATCGAACAACTGTGTCATGCCGGACTTTCTGCCAATGATGAATTTCGTCATAAAGTTCTTTCCTCCTATTTAGGTTATTGGTTCAACGGTTTGCCGAAGAACGTGACCTCGGCGATCTAAGGCTTGGCGTTCCTTAAATGCCGAATTAAGCCTTAAAGCGTTTTTATTTGATCTTTACTTCAATAGAAACGCCTGCAGGCATGTCAAGCTTGCCAATGTCATCCATCGTCTGAGAAGACGGTGTATAGACGTCGATGATTCTCTTGTGAGTTCTCTGCTCGAACTGCTCACGGGAATCCTTGTTTACGTGAGGTGAACGAAGGATCGTAACAACCTCTTTCTCTGTAGGGAGCGGGATAGGACCGGAGAAGCTTGCATCGTCACGAGCAAGTGCGTCTACGATAAGCTTTGCGCTCTCGTCGAGAATCTTGTGATCATAAGCCTTGAGCTTAATTCTGACCATTGTTGTCTTTGTTGCCATTTTGTTGGCCTCCTTACTATAAGCTGTATTTCTTTTTCTCAACCCTGTCGGGAGTGTCTTGGCTTTCCATTCAAAAACCCAGACTATCCAGTTACCACCTTAGGGCGGCACTTTGGTTCTCTGGGCAGTAACGTACTGCTTCGAACTCTCCGAACCATAGGGTTCCGAGACGGCATCGGATCGTATCCTCTGCCTTCGGCTCCTTCGAAGTTACCCACCTCGCAAGTTATCGCGCAGCTGGCGCCTTACCTCGTGGCAATCTCCGTTATCAAAGCCTTATCACTCGTACTAAAGGGCAGAATTATCCCTGTTTAGACGCGTGCGAAAGGTATTCTACTATCTTGTTTTGTGATTTGCAAGCACTTTTTTACAGTTTTGCCCCTGTTTTTTACAGTTTTTTGAGTTCTTCGGGCTCAAAAACATATTTACTGTTGCAAAATCTGCATACTGTTTCGATCGGCTTGCCGTCTTTTGTGATCTCTTCGATGTCATTTTTGCCCAAAGCTGCAAGGCCTGTCAGCATTCTTTCCCTGCTGCAGTTGCACTTGAACTCCACTTCTTTGCCATCGAGATATTTAAGATCAGGATCGCCCATGAAAAGGTCGATTATCTGTGCCGGAGTAAATCCTTCACTGAAAAGGAATGATATCTCAGGGAAACCTGCTGCTCTTTTTTCGAGATAAGAGATCTCATCTTCGCCTGCTCCGGGCAGGAGCTGGATCATAAGGCCGCCCGCATGGGAAACCTCACCTTTTTCGAGCAATACACCAAGAGATACTATCGACTTTGTCTGTTCAGATTTAGCAAGATAATAAGCAAAATCTTCCGCGATCTCGCCCGATACCAGTTCGGATACGCCGACATAAGGTTCTTTAAGGCCGATATCCCTTACAACTGTAAGGCTGCCCTTGCCTACTGCAGCACCGACATTTATCTTGCCGGGCCTGTGATATTCCGTCGGAACAACGGATTCAACAGGATATGCCCTTACCTTAAAACCGAAATCGGTAACGCATGTCATGCCTTCCATCGGTCCGTCGCCCCTGATTATCGTAGTCTGAGTGTCTCCGGGATTCTTCATGGATTCGGAAATAAGAAGAGAACCTGTCATGAATCTGCCCAGAGCTGCTGTCGCCGCAGGAGACATCTGATGCATGACCCTGGCAGTCTCGCAGACAGTCTTCGTGCTCACGCAAAGACACTTAACAAGACCGCCCAAGCCTTCAGCTCTTACGATGTGGTCCTTTTTCAAGTCTTCGGGCGCGCCCGGTACATAATATGCGTTATCTGCCATGTCAGTTCCTTATATATATATTTATTTACCGAATACAAAGAAGATCCGTTCGTCTTTTAAAGAGGGCTCTTCCCTGTTAAGTTCGCCATATACTGCGAGTTTTTTAAGTCCGGCCTTTTCTGCCATATCTTCTATCTCTTCGGGGGAATGAAATCTTGCAGTAAGTTCGCCGTCATATCTCTCATAGAGGTCATCTTCTGTCAGCTCGAAAAGCGTGAGCTCTGCATGATTGATCTTTTCATCCTTATCGTAATGATTTACCCAAAGGAGAGTAAAGCCATCGTAGTCTTCGTAGAAAACATTGTCGCCCAGAGATTCTTCGAAATGATGCTTTGTGGTCGTATCGAGGATAAATACTCCGCCTTCTTCAAGACTGTCCGATACCATTGAAAAGATCTTTGCAAGATCTTCCGGATCAGTTATGTGACCTACCGTATCCATTGTTGATATGAAGCATCCGCACATGGGACCTTCGTAGGATGTGATATCAGCACATATCCAGGAAACCGTACCCGTCTCATCACCTGATGAAGCCAGTGAGAGCATATCGGGAGAAAGATCTACTCCCGTAACATTTAATCCCTTTGAAGCGAGGAAATTAGTTACGACACCTGTTCCGCAGCCAAGATCAGTAACCGATGGTTCCTTGATCTTGCAATGATCATTGATAAGTCCGTATATATACGGTCCCCAGGCTGAAGTATCGCCGTTTATCTGAAGATCATCGTAGTGAAGGGCAAGTATGTCGTAAAAGCTGTCGTCCATAAAGAATTACGGCAGATAGTTAAGAGGGTTTGTAGTGCTGCCGTTGACACGGACTTCGAAGTGGAGATGCGCACCTGTTGATGTACCAGTGCTTCCGACTTCGCCGATAGCCTTGCCGCGGGAAACCTTCTGACCTACCTTTACATAGATGTCTCTTGCATGTCCGTAAAGAGTCGAATATCCGTTGCCGTGATCAATGATGCAGTAGTTGCCGTATCCGGAACCGCCCTTGTTCTTACCTTCTACAGGTTCTGAAACGAGGATTACCGTACCTGAAGCTGCAGCCATGATCGTATCACCATAACCTGCACCGATATCTACACCGGAGTGGAACTTCTTTGTCTTATATACGGGATGGATTCTGTATCCGTAGTAAGAAGTAATGCTGGTGCAATATGTAGGCCAGCGCCATGTTACACCGCCAACTTCCTTTGTACCCTTGCTGTTATACTTGGTAGTTCCTGCACCACCGCCGCCGGTTGCTGCATTTTCCTTGTTGTACTGGGTCTGGAGGCTCTTGATCTTATCCTCGAGCTTCTTAGCTTCCTTCTCGAGTTCGTCCTCCATCTTCTCCATGGAGTCGATGTCTGTATCAACATTGCTGAGTGTTTCCTCGGTCTGGCCGATAAGTTTTTCGAGCTCGTCTAACTGACGCTTCTTCTCATCCGCTATTGCCTGCATCTCTTCTGCATGCTTGAGCTTGAGATCAGCCTGAAGCTCGGCATCGTCCAATGCGGACTGGAGCATATCTACAGCCTGAGCATCAGAATCTGCGATAAGTGAGATAACCTGCATGTTTGTGAAGAAACCGGCAATGCTGTCAGATTCCAAAAGGACTTCCAATGTCGATTTGTTCTGATACTCGAACATGATGGTAATTCTGTCAGTGAAAAGCTTCTGTTGCTTTTCAAGGTTTTCCTGAGCTTCGATATATTCGTCTAATGCTGCAGCCTTTTCATCAAGAGCTGCCTCCAACTGTGATGCGATAAGCTCATACTGTGCCTTCTGCTCGGCATTAGCCTGGTTAAGCTTTGAGAGTTCTCCGGAGATCTGTTCCTTCTGGTTTTTAAGGTCGGCGATCTTCTGCTTAGCCTTCTTGGCATCTTCTTTGGCAGCGTCTCTCTTCTTTTTCGCATTGTTGATATCTTCAACAGTTACTTTATTAACGATGATCGGAACACCGCCTACCGCAACTACTTTTTCAGAACTGAGCCATGAGCTCGAAGCCGTTGCCACAAGGCAGCAAAGCATAGCGACACCAAACATCGCCAGCTTCTTTAAAATCCTATTCCCCTTTTTTTCGCTTCTTTCAATAGTTTCTGTGTTTATCATAATATGCCTCACACTTTGATATATTGACGTACTGAAATACCGCTTCCTACTGCTCCAATTATCAATCCCATTACGACTAAGATAACGAGCTCATGCCACATGAGGGATCTCGTTGTAGCCAGGGCGTAAAAGCTTGTCGGGTCGATCGAGCTCATAGCCTTTGCATAGACTGAATGATAAACGATCGTTGTGATAGCCCATGAAGTCAGCGCGCTGAAAAGACCAACCATAGCGCCTTCCGTAATATAAGGAAGCCTGATGTAGTTGTTTGTAGCGCCGACAAATTTCATGATCTCGATCTCTGAAGCTCTGGAGTAAACAGAGATACGTACCATGTTCGAGATAATGAACAATGCGATTACGAAAAGAACGACGAACGATACTGCCGTCGTAACATTAACGATCCTTGAAGCCTTGGTAAGGAATGTCATTACATTGCTTTCCTGGGCAACCTTTGAAACTCCCGTATAAGTCTCGATCACTGCGCAGACTTCATTTGCCTTTGAAGGATCGGAGAGTCTTATATTAAATGTATAAGGAAGATACATATTGTAATCAAAGTCATCAAGGATAGATGAAGATGATCCGAGGTTTTCCTTAAAGCTGTTATAGTTCTCCTCAGGAGAAGCCATCGTAAACTCAATGATATCAGGATTATCCTTAAGGTTCTGAGCTACTGTGGCTCTTTGCTCTTCAGTGCTCTGGAGGACCATATAAACCTCAATAGGAGGTCTTTGTGAGAGCTTTCTCATGATCCTTCTGGCATTAACAGAGAACATGTAAAAAGCGCCCATGATTATGAGCATCAGCATGATGGTCGTGATAGAGGCTATGGTAACGAGCGGATGTCTGATGATTCCGCGAAAGCCTTCTTTGATTGAATTAATTAAAGCTCTTCCGGTCATTATTCATCATCCTCCGGCATCATATCAATATCAGTTCCGGGCTTGAAATCTGTTCTTCTCACTTTTTTCTTCTTATCAAGCTTTTCCTTGCGCTTAGCTTCCTTCAAAGCAGCCTTTTCCGCCTTTTCCCTGCGCTTCAGTTCGCGTCTTGCTTCCTTTGCATAGTCAGGCTCCTGACTCGAAACTGCCATAACCTCATCCGGATCCAAATCAGGATCGAGATCCCGGGGAGCTACTTGCGCAACGGGAGCTTTGGGAGCAGGTGCCTTCGGAGCCTCAGCAGTTTTTGCAACTTCATCTCCAAAGGAGAAAGCAGTCGTATTCTCAGGAATATTGATCTCAATGATCTCAGGTTCCTGAGGGATATCTTCCTCTTCTGCTTCTTCAGTTTCTTCTTTATCTTCCGGAACAGCCTTTACTTCAGGCTCTTTGGGTTCTTCTGCCTTAAAGAACTCAGATTCTTTTTCAGGTTCTTCAACCTTTTCTGGTTCTTTCGGCTCTTCTGCATTTTCCAGTTCTATGGTTTCAACAACGACTTCCTGTACAGGTTCCGGATTAAATACCTCATCGGGAATTGCTGTGATGGGAGTTACTTCCTTGTCCAGATCGAATTCAGGCTTGAAGGATTCTTCAACAGGTTCGTACTCTCTTGCTTTCTGGTTATCGCCAAAAAGCACGCCGTTGTTCTTTGTATCGGCATATTCTGCATCGTCATAACCGTCGTTATATTCTTCATCGTCACCGAAGGCAACGGAAGATCCGTTCTCGCCGCCATAAAGAGATGTTCTCGCGTTCTGTGCCAAAGAAGCTTCATGCTCCTGGTCACCCTTATAACCGCTGGCTGTTTCATCTCTTATAACAAGACCGTCATCGATCTCGATAACTCTCTGCTTCATACGGTCAACCATCGTGCTGTCATGTGTGCAGATGATTACCGTCGTGCCGCCGTTCTGGTTGAGCTCTAAGAGCATCGCCATAATAGCTTCGGATGTCTCAGGGTCTAAATTGCCTGTAGGCTCGTCAGCTACGATAAGGCTGGGGTTATTTACCATTGCGCGTGCAATAGCGACTCTCTGCTGCTCACCGCCGGAGAGCTCCTGGGGATAACAGTCTGCCTTGTCCTTAAGTCCTACTACGGATAAGCAGATCTGAACCGTATTCATAAGGCTCTGCTTGGGTACGCCGATGATCTCGCCTGCGAAAGCAACATTTTCTGCTACTGTCTTAGTCTCGATCAGACGGAAGTCCTGATAGATCATTCCGATCTTACGGCGCAGATAAGGAACGAGCGCGCGGCTCATATGTGAAATATCGAAATTGTCGATAGTAACTTTGCCTGAAGTGGGTCTCTCCTCGCAAGTGATGCACTTAAGGAGGGTCGACTTTCCTGATCCTGATTTACCGATTACGAAGACGAATTCGCCGTCTTCAATCGTTAAGTTGATTCCCTTTAAGGCTTCAACTCCCGAAGCATATGTTTTCTCTACATCAATAAAATCTATCAAATTAATTACCTGATCTTGTTGTCATTGGTATCGTTAAGATAGTCGATATAGGTCCTTACCATAGTTGCCATCTTAAAGAGTACCGCGTCGTCGAATTTCCTTAAGTCAAGGCCTGTCTTGGTCTTAACCTTTTCAAGTCTGTATACGAGCGTATTTCTGTGAACGAACAGTTCTCTTGAAGTCTCGGAACCGTTGAGGTCATTCGCAAAGAATGTATCGATTGTGGTTCTTGTTTCTTCATCCAACTGCTTGAAAGCTTCGTTAGGGAAAACTTCTCTGATGAACATTTCACAGAGAGGCTTAGGGAGCTGGTAGATGAGTCTGCCCAAGCCGAGCTTGTCATATCTGGAGAGATCGGACTCGCCGTCAAAGATCTTGCTGACCTTAAGAGCTGTCATGGCATCAGAATAAGACTTGCTGATATCCATGAAAGAACCTACTACAGAACCTACTGCAACCTTAGCCTTGCAGCCTTCAGATGTAAGGCATGCCAGAACTGACTGTGAGGTCTCTTCGATGAAGCTGTCCTTTGTATCTTCGCTTACCTGGGATTCCAGAGCATCGATGATTACGATAGCTGTTGTGTCATCCATTGAGATAACAGTAGCAACATCAGAATCTGTATAGAGATTCTGCAGGATCTCGAATGCTTCAGCACTCTGATCAGCACCGGTTCTTACTACGAGAACGAGTCTCGGATTATTGCAGTCGATCTTATATCCCCTTGCGATCATGGGAACTTCTGATCTGATCTCGTTGTCGAGGAGGACGTTACGGATGAAGATTGCCTTCTCAGCATCTGTACCCTTCTCCTTAACAAGAGTCTTCATCCACTCGGCAATGAGCTGAAGCGAGATCTTCGCATCAGGATCAGTGCTTTCGATATAGAGAATGTATTTGAGCTGTTCTCCGATGAAAACTTTCAGATATGTTCTGTCAGCGGTGGAAGCGAAAAGGTTGTCTGAAGATACAACTGCTCTGAAGGAAGGATCAGTCTCTTCATCACCGATCTCATTCGTCGCAGCAAGGATCTTGCCTGCCGTATCAATCACTCCGCAGTTAACGGAAATAATCGTTTTTACCTGTCGCATGCATTTTTTAATCTCTTCCATGGTTTCCACCTCTCAAGAAGCATATATGAACGTCCATAAAACGCTACATTAAATCATATTATTTTTCTTAAAAAGGTGCAAGTTTTGAAGCGATCTGACACTGATTTGCCACATAAAAAGAGACCGTGAACTCTTTTTGGAATTCACGGTCTCTGAATTGAGGTTCTAAGATTATTTTATTAGGAAATGATGCTCTGCTCTGTATCCTTATCGAAGAGGTGGATACGGTTGGAGTCAACTGCGAGGTCAACAACCTGACCAACTGCAGACTGGGATGTTGTAGGGTCAACACGGCATGTGAGCGGGAGTGATCCGTTAACTGTGACATAGAGATATGTCTCAGCACCGAGCATTTCTACGACGTCTACGTCAGCTGTGAATGCTGATTCAGGGTGATCTGTTACGTATGTGATATCGTCTGTGATAGCCTCAGGTCTAACACCGAAGATAACTTCCTGACCGTCGCGCTCCATAACTTCCTCAACTGCATATCTCTCAGGAAGCTTGATTGTAACGTTCTCGAAAGAAACGAATACGTCAGAACCTTCAACGTTGATAACAGCATTGATGAAGTTCATAGGAGGCATTCCGATGAATCCTGCAACGAATGTGTTAACCGGGTTGTCATAGAGCTCCGTAGGAGAGTCAACCTGCTGGATGAAGCCGTCCTTCATAACTACGATTCTGGTACCCATGGTCATAGCTTCTGTCTGGTCGTGTGTAACGTAAACGAATGTTGTCTTAAGTCTGTGGTGGAGCTTTGTGATCTCAACACGCATCTGTACACGGAGCTTAGCGTCCAAGTTGGAGAGAGGCTCGTCCATGAGGAAGACCTTAGGGTCACGTACGATAGCACGGCCGAGAGCAACTCTCTGACGCTGACCACCGGAGAGAGCCTTAGGCTTTCTGTCTAAGAGGTGCTCGATCTCAAGGATCTTAGCTGCTTCCTGAACACGGCGGTTGATCTCGTCCTTAGGCATCTTTCTGAGCTTAAGTGCGAATGCCATGTTGTCACGAACTGACATGTGAGGATAGAGAGCGTAGTTCTGGAATACCATTGCGATGTCTCTGTCCTTAGGGAGTACGTCGTTTACACAACGATCGTCGATATAAATTTCACCCTCTGAAATATCTTCGAGACCAGCGAGCATACGGAGAGTTGTTGACTTACCGCATCCGGAAGGTCCTACGAGGATAACGAATTCCTTATCTGCTACGTCAAGATTGAAATCTGAAACTGCGACTACGCCGCCTTCATACTTCTTGTAAACGTGCTGGAAAGATAAACTTGCCATAACTTATAACCTCCAAAAATGTGCCCACGCAAAGCGGGCAAGATAACTATGAGAATAGTAACAAAACGCTTATTTGTTTACTATATGACACTCTCACCAAAAAAAGTTTTGCTAATTTGGCATGGTAATTTCCGTTGCTTGGTAAATATATCAAATGCCCTTTAACTATTTTGTGTGTGTTGTACAAGAAAGAGTGGCAAAACAAATAATTTGAGGCATTTTTCCACCTTTTTCTTATTGTGCAATATACCCTTTTGGGCCTGAAAAAAGGGTTTAATTTATTACGTTTGGGTTACCTTTACAGGCAATCTGCACTATCAGCCGGCTTATGCGTTATTATGCGGAAAGATCCCCGCTAATACTATTATGTAATATATTTATGCATAATCCGGTTGACTTTTGAATATTTATGCATTATATTGCATAAATCAAACATCAAGGTGGGGATTATTCACCCTAATCGGAGGCAATTAAAATGGCGATTGAAGAATCTGTTAAGTATGTTTCTATTATAGGATCAACAGGATATGTTGGTGCAGAACTCGTTAGAGGTTTTGCAGGCCACCCTTTCTTCAGATTCCGACATCTGACCAGCCAGACTTTCGCAGGCAAGCCTTATTCTGAGATCTATCCCGAATTCAGAGGCATCGTAGACGTTGTCTGTGAAGATCTCCCCTATGAAGAGGTAGCTAAAGATTCCGACCTTGTAATTACAGCTCTTCCTCACGGAGTATCTGCAAAGATCGTTCCCGAACTCCTTAAGGCAGGCACAAAGGTAATCGATCACAGCGGTGACTTCAGATATAAGGATCTCGCAACTTACGAGAAATCATATAAGCTCACACATCCCAATCCGGAACTCCTTAATGAAGCAGTTTACGGCATTCCGGAGTTCTACAGGGAGAATCTTAAGACAGCAAAGCTCGTTGCAAATCCCGGTTGCTACCCGACATGCTCACTCATCGCTCTCGCACCTTTCCTTAAGGATCACCTTATAGATGAGAATTCGATCATCATCGATGCAACATCAGGTGTAAGCGGCGCAGGAAGAAAAGCAGATCTCGCATATGCTTTCTGTGAGACTGACGAAGCTTTCAAGCCCTATGGTGCAGTCGGACACCGTCACACAACGGAGATCTCGGAGCAGTGCTCTTTCCTCGCAGGAAAGAAGCCCGGTGATATCAAAGTCACCTTTACTCCCCACCTGGCACCTTTCAAGCGCGGAATGCTCGCAAGCATCTACGTAAAGCCCACAGAAGCTTTCAAGGATGTATCCTCCGAGAAGATCAACGAGATCTACCAGGAGTTCTATAAGGATGAGAACTTCGTAAGAGTTCTCCCCGGAAAGACACTTCCCGACGTAAAGGCTGTAGCAGGTTCAAATTATATCGACGTCAACGGTGTTTACGATCCCGATACCGGAGTGATCAAGCTCTTCTCGGCACAGGACAATCTCGGCAAGGGCGCAGCGCTCCAGGCAATTCAGGCGGCAAACGTAATGTTCGGTTTCGAAGAAACAGCCGGACTCAAGAATATAGTAAGAGGTATCTGATCATGGCAGGAAACAAAGAAATACCCGTTATCTCGGGCGATATGCAGAATAATGTTGACAGGGCTTCGATCCTTATCGAGTCACTCCCCTACATCAGGAAGATGAGAGGCCAGACATTCGTTATCAAGTACGGCGGAAATGCCATGATCAACGAAGACCTGAAGCAGTCTGTCATGGACGATATAACTCTTCTCAAGTACATCGGGATCAACCCGGTCATCGTTCACGGCGGCGGACCCGACATCAGCGACATGCTCAAAAAGGTCAACAAGGAATCCCACTTTGTTAACGGTCTCAGATATACAGACGATGAGACTATGGGATATGCCCAGATGGTATTGATCGGTAAGACCAATAAAGATATCGTTTCCACACTCTGCGGAAAAGGCGCAAAGGCTATCGGTATCTCAGGCATTGACGGAAACCTCATCGAAGCTGAGAAACTCACGGAAGACGCTGAAGGCAATCCCATCGATATCGGTTATGTAGGCAAGATCAAGAAGATCAACACAAAGGTCATCTCGATGCTCGCAAACGACGAATATATCCCTGTCATCGCACCTATCGGTGTCGGCAAGGACGGCGAGAGCTACAACATCAATGCTGACACCGTTGCTGCTGAAGTTGCAGTAGCATTAGGAGCTTCAAAGCTCATCACTTTAACCGACGTCGGCGGCGTATTAAGAAAGCTCGAAGACGGTTCAGACTACATCATCCCTGTCCTTGATCAGAACGACATCAAGGATCTCGTTGAAGAAGGAATAATCAGCGGAGGAATGATCCCCAAGATCGAAGGTTGTCTCGATACCGTATTGCGTGGTGTCGACAGAGCCCACATAATAGATGGAAGGATTCCTCACTCCATCATTCTCGAGACATTTACAAAGAACGGAATCGGCACAATGATCGTAAAGGAGAAAAAAGAGCACTATGAGTATAGAAAATGATCTCTCCCTGATTCAGGATTACGACAAGAATTACTGTCTTCAGGTATTTAACCTCCTCCCTGTTGCTTTCACAAAGGGCAAGGGCTGCTATCTCTATGACACTGAAGGCAAGAAGTATCTCGATATGATCGGCGGCATCGCCGTTAACTGCCTGGGCTACGCTCATCCGAAGCTCACATCGGCTATATGTTCACAGGCAAAGAGCATCATTCATGCCTGCAACTACTATTACATCCCGCAGAAGTCTGAGCTCGCTTACAGGCTCTGCCGCGCAAGCTTTGCAGACAAGGTATTCTTCTGCAATTCCGGTGCTGAAGCAAACGAAGCGGCAATCAAGCTCGCACGCAGCTATTTCTACTATAAGGATATTAAGAAGTACGAGATCATCACGGCTACCATGAGCTTCCACGGAAGAACTATGGGAACCGTTGCGGCTACAGGCCAGGAGAAATTCCAGAGGCCTTTCGAACCTAATCTCCCCGGCTTTGTTTATGTTCCTTATAACGACATCGATGCATTGATCGAGGCTGTTACACCTAAGACAGCTGCCATCATGCTCGAACTCGTACAGGGTGAGAGCGGCGTTCATCCTGCTGACCTTGAATATATCCAGGCAGTAAAGAAGCTCTGTCACGAAAAGAATGTTCTCCTTATTTTCGATGAAGTCCAGACAGGTATCGGACGTACAGGAAAGATGTTCTGCTATCAGAACTACGGAGTACAGCCTGACATCATGACCCTCGCAAAGGGCCTTGGCGGCGGCGTACCGATCGGTGCAATGCTCACGACAAATGAGATCGCTACAGGCATGAAGCCCGGCGACCATGGTTCGACTTTCGGCGGAAACCCGTTAGCTTGCGCAGCAGGTAATGCCGTTATGGAAACTATCGAAGAAGAAAACATAATCGATAATGTAAGAGAAGTAAGCGAAGAGCTTTTCGAGAAGCTCGGCAAGCTCAGGGCAAAATATAATTGCATCCGTTCGGTAAGGGGCAAGGGCCTTCTTATCGGTATCGAATTCGATGACACGATCACTGCCCAGGGAATGCGTGAACAGTTATTCTCAATGGGTATCCTCGTAAGTGCCATCGGCAAGTCAACGATCAGGCTCGCACCTCCCCTTATCATCACAAAGGCGCAGGCAAACCAGTTCATAAGAGCTCTCGATAAGATCTTAAAGAACGTACAGGGCCCCAAGACTGTTTTCGGAAAGATCAAGGATGCTTTCCCTACAAAGAAACAGATCAAGGAATCCGCAGCAAGCGTCGGAAACGCCAAGATCGATAAGCTCGACAAGTTAGGTCTTACAGACGGCAAAGAAAGCAAAGACATCGACATTATCGACGAAAATGATTAATAACATATCAGGAATATGAGGAGTAATTACAATGAAACATTATATTGATTTCCATAGAGACGTTTCTTTTGAAGATCTTGATTATCTTTTGAATGTAGCAGTTGATCTTAAGGCTAAGACAAAGGCCGGAATCGAGCATCATCTTCTCAAGGGCAAGTCACTTGCAATGATCTTCACCAAGTCTTCAACAAGAACGAGAGTTTCTTTCGAAGTCGGCATGTACCAGTTAGGCGGCCAGGCTCTTTTCTTGAGCAACAACGACATCCAGATCGGCAGAGGCGAGACCATCTACGATACAGCTAACGTATTGTCCGGAATGGTCGACGGCATCATGATCAGAACATTCAAGCACCAGGATGTTGAAGACCTCGCCAAGTACGGCAAGGTTCCCGTAATCAACGGCCTTACAGATGACCAGCACCCTACACAGGTATTGGCTGACCTCCTTACTATCAAGGAGCACAAGGGCACACTTAAGGGCCTTAAGATGGCTTACTTAGGCGACGGCAACAACATGGCAAACTCCCTCCTCCACGCTTGCGCTAAGGCAGGAATGGACATCTCCGTTGCATCCCCTAAGGACTACACATGCCCTGACAAGTACGTTCTCGAAGCACAGGAAGACGCCAAGGTAACAGGCTCCAAGATCCTCATGACAGAAGATCCTTTTGAAGCTGCCGAAGGCGCTGACGTTATCTACACAGATACATGGACATCAATGGGCCAGGAAGCTGAAAAGGCTAAGAGAGTTGAGATCTTCAAGAACTATCAGGTCAACTCCAAGCTCATGGGCTTAGCTCACAAGGACGCTATCTTCATGCACTGCCTCCCTGCCTACAGAGGCTATGAAGTTACAGAAGACGTTATCGACGGACCTCAGAGCGTTGTTTTCGACGAAGCAGAGAACAGACTCCATGCTCACAAAGCTATCCTCGTAAACTGCTTTCTTAACTGATGAATAACAGTCCGGCAATAAGGATCGCAAGCGTCTCTGACGCACCTCAGGTATCGCGCCTCTTAAGAAGCGCGATGCTTACTTATTGCGCGGATTCCGGCATATCCTCATCAATGCTCGAAGCCCTTACCGAGAGCGTCGAGAGTGTCGCTGACAGGATAAGCCGGCAGACATGCCTTGTTGCAGAATTTGAAGGCACCATAATAGGTTCCATCTGCATAAAGGAAGTCCAAAATCCCATGGTCTACACCTTCTCAGATAAGACCTGCGAATACCTGGAAAAGTTAGAGAAAACCTTCTATATCTCAAGGTTCTCCGTTGAAGAAAAATACAGAAAAACCGGCCTTGGAATCGACCTCATGGCAAAAGCTATAGAAGTTGCCCGCAATGCAGGCGCAGATTCAATCCTGCTGCATTCTGCCGCGACAAATAAGAACATGGTCGAGTTCTACGCAAAGCGCGGATTCATATTGATAGATTCGGAAAATTCCAGAGGCTATATGAGAGGCCTTTTTGCGAACAAGCTCAGATAGTAACTGACTTAAATATATCGCAGTCTGAAAACTCAGGATCAGCCTTGATCTTGCCGTAAGTTTCATCCCTTGCTTCAACACTGTCAAACATAGCGAAAACAGCGCTTCCGGAACCGGTCATGCGGCTGTATTCCGCGCCTTGTGAAATAAGCATTTCCCTGACTTTTCTTATTAACGGAACCTTTTCTTCTGAAGGCATCTCCAGATCGTTTGTGAGCAAGTCAGATCCGTTAAGGAATCTCGTAAGAGCATCATCCTCACATGTGATCAGGCTATTTATATATTCTCCATAACGGTCCTCGTCAAATTCAGGAAGAGGCTTGCTGTCTATGGCATGGAAACATTCGGGTGTGGATACACCCTGCCGCGGTTTTACGATAAGGAGAGGGATGTCTGACAAAGACTTAAGCGCGCTTATGTCTTCACCTACCCCTTCACAAAGACATGTTCCGCCGTAAAGGAAGAAAGGAACATCCGCGCCTACATTAACTGCCAGATGGTTAAGTTCCTCATCGGTAAACGGCTGTCCGAAATACTCCTGAAGGACCAGAAGGACTGCTGCAGCATCAGAGCTTCCGCCGCCCATTCCGGACTCTGAAGGAATGACCTTGGTAAGTACTATCTCAATATAAGGGAACTCACTCTTCTGCCACTTGTCTGCATCTTTCATTGAAGGGTCAGATGCAGCCTTCTTGCGCAGTGAAGATAAGAATCTGTCTTTTGCCTTGCTGCAAAGGTTCTTTTCGGGATCGATATCATTTCTGCCGATGCACTTGATATCAAAACCCGGTTCTCTTTCGGGATAGATATTTATGGTAAGTGTGTCTGCAAGATCTATCTCCTGCATGATCGAATATAAGCTGTGATAGCCATTTGGCAGGATCCCGCGCACACGCAGGAAGAGATTTAATTTAGCATTAGCTGTAATCTCATAAGATTCCATAAGGATCTCCTATATAAATCGAATACCGCTCAAAAGCATATATATAATTTTACCTTCACAGAAGGAATAAAGCAAAGGAGACGGTTTTTAAAGAACAACAAAAAAGCACTGTCAAAACCTGACTCAAATCAGTTCTGACAGCACTTTTGGATTAACTTAATCAATCAGGATCAGACTGCTACTTCTTCCTGTGACTTCTCAGGCATAATGCCTACTCTGACTGTTCTTGTGAGAACATCGATGTATGAGAAGGATACGAGCGACTCCTTGCCTGCTTCGTTCTTGCAAAGCATTGTGAAAACATTGGGATAGCAGTGCTCTACTGTGCCGATATATGTGATGATCCTCTTACGTCCGCCGTTGGTCTTGCAAACGATGCGCTTGCCGATGAGTTCTTGGAACTTATTCTTGCACATAGCCAAATCGGAACTGATAATCATAGGTTTTCCCTCCACCCGGAGATTAGTTGATAAATATTGCAAACGTTTTAAAGGAACATTACGGAAATATTACCAAACTTGGACCAATACTAACATTTCCTTGATATATTGTCAACGCGGAAACACAATATTTAGTAAAAAAATGCCACATATCCTACAAAATGTAGTGGTCCGCCCGTCAAATCAGCGAAATTCTTACAAACTGCCTTTTACCCTGATTGAAATGGATGTTCTTTTACAATACAATCGTATTTATCTTTAAAAAACAGATAGGAGAGGACCACAATGCTTAGTGACATCGAGATAGCTCAGAGCGCAAAGATCAAGCCCATTACAGAAGTAGCAGAGCAGGCCGGAATCGATCCAGAAAAGCTCGAATTGTATGGTAAATACAAGGCTAAACTTCCGTTAGACTACATCCAGAACCTTCCTGAAAGACCGGACGCAAAACTCATCCTCGTTACCGCGATGAACCCTACGCCGGCAGGCGAAGGCAAGACAACAGTAAGCATTGGTCTTGCACAGGGCTTAAAGCTCGTTGGCAAGAATCCTATCCTCGCATTAAGAGAACCCTCGTTAGGACCTGTATTCGGCGTTAAGGGCGGTGCCTGTGGCGGCGGTTATTCACAGGTCGTTCCAATGGAAGACATCAACCTGCATTTCACAGGCGATCTCCATGCGATCACAACTGCAAACAACCTTCTTGCAGCACTTATAGACAACCATCTTTTCCAGGGCAACAGTCTTAACATAGATAAAGACAGGATCCTTTGGAAGAGATGTCTCGACATGAACGACAGATGCCTCCGTTCAGTAACAGTAGGTGTCGGCGGCGGCACAAAGGGCGTTACACGTCCTGAGATCTTCCAGATCACTGCCGCATCCGAGATTATGGCTATCCTCTGCCTTGCTAAGGACATGGATGACCTCAAGGTCAGATTAGACAGGATCGCAATAGCTTACGATATGGACGGAAACATCGTAACGGCAGGCCAGCTCGGAGCTACGGGAAGCCTCGTTACATGCCTCAAGGACGCTATGTGCCCTAACCTCGTCCAGTCTCTCGAAGGTGTTCCCGCTTTAGTTCACGGCGGACCTTTCGCAAACATCTCACACGGTTGCAACACATGCATCGCAACAAAGACAGCATTGAAGCTCAGCGACATCGTAGTTACCGAAGCAGGCTTCGGTGCTGACTTAGGTGCGGAGAAGTTCCTCGATATCAAGTGCAGAAACCTGGGCATCTGGCCTGATCTCGTAGTGATCGTTACTACAGTAAGATCTCTTAAATACAATGCAGGCATTCCCAAGGCAGAGCTCTCCAATCCTAATCCGGAAGCTGTTAAGGCAGGTCTTGCAAACGTATTGAGACATATTCAGAACATGCAGAATTTCGGCATCCCGGTTCTCGTTGCATCCAACAGATTCCTCACAGATACCGAAGAAGAACTCGCTATCGTTGAAGAAGCATGCAAGGCTACAGGCGCTGAGTTCGCTCCTGCCGAGATCTTCGCAAAGGGCGGCGAAGGCGGCATCGAGCTCGCTAACAAGGCTCTCTCCATCTTAGGTCAGAACAAGCCCAAGAATCCTGTCTACAGCTATGAGCTCACAGATTCTGTCGAAGAGAAGATCACAAAGGTAGCAACAAAGGTTTACGGCGCAGGCAAGGTAGATATTCTTCCCGAAGCACAGGCTAAGATCGACGAATTCGTCAAGAAGGGCTACGGCAATCTCCCTATCTGCATCGCAAAGACACAATATTCATTGTCAGACGATCCGAAGAAGCTCGGCAATCCTGAAGGCTTCACCCTCACTGTCAGAGACTGCTATATTTCTGCAGGCGCAGGCTATCTCGTAATCCTTACAGGCACCATCGTAACAATGCCGGGACTTCCTCCCCATCCTGCCGCAATGGATATCGACATCGATAACAACGGTATAATTACAGGACTGTTCTGATATTTAATGGTAAGACCGAATCCGACATTTCTGAAAAAAGCAGAAGGGATAAAGACGTCCCGTAAAAAGCGCACACTCGTGATCATACTGATCATGCTCGTGATCGCTTTCATAGTCGTATTTATAAGTTCGATCGCTTCTGCCCAGGATACGTACCGTCTTATGTATCCCGGTCTTGTCGGCGCTGCCACCAGCACTACTACCGAATATTCGGCATACCAGAGACCCGTCCACACAACAACCGAAACAACAACAGAAGTAACGACGACTGCAACGACCACCGTCCCGCACGCGGTGCTCGCTGCATCGCCTACTCCTACCCTCTCTCCTGAAGATCCGGGCAAATCACAAAACAATTCGCCCGATCCTTTCATGGAAGACAGGAACTTCAGTTTCAAACCCATAGAGATCCAGACCGTATCCTATCAGCAGCGCGCTGTTTATCTGGACGACCTCAAGGAGCAGGTCGTTGCTTACCAGAACAACCATGAAAATATGAGGATCTGCTATGAGTTCATCTCGCTTTCCACCGGCGAACGCTTAGGAGTCGATGATATCGATCCCGTCGTTCCTTCCGGAGCTATGGCTATCCCGGTCGCGATCGCTTATTACGACAAGAATGCCGGAGTTACAGGTCCCTTATCAGAGATCGTAACTTACGACAGCAGTTTCAAGGGCTCGCGTAATTCTTCTTATATAGCCAAGAACTACTCATACGGAAAGCAGTTCTATATGAGAACTATCCTCTATTACGCGCTCGCGAAAAATGACAGCATCGCATTAAATTACGTGATACAGAATCTCGGCGGCATGGAAGAAACGATCGCACAGATCAAGAAGATAAGCAGTTATATATCCTACGATGACAAGGTCGTCTACAAGGATTACAGCGGAAAGGAATACCGTACATCAGGAACTATCTCCTGTTATGACATGGGTCAGTACCTCTCCTACATTTACCACACATTTACGAGCAACCCTCAGGTTAACCAGCGTCTTATCAACGATCTGGCTGCAAATGAAGTTGATTCACCTCTCATAGCAGCTTTCCCCCAGGACACCAGGATCTTACATATTCTCGGACGCAATACCGAGCGCAAAGCATATATGGAATGTGCAATCATCGATTATAAGGAGCCTTTTGCACTGATAATCTACGTTGAAGCTTATTCTTCCGAAGATGCAGGCACAGCCATTGCAACACTCGGCAGTTACACTCAGAAATTCATCGAAACCTGTTATAAATGACACTCAAAATATTCTCGCTTGCTTAGGGCTTTAAGCGCGAACTTCGTTCGCTTGTGCAGAAAAGCAGGCTCGATTATTATTCGCTTATCAGATATCTGTCCTATTAATTGAATAGTTATTATTATCTTTTATGATATAATCCTTATGTTTGAAATAAGAGTTCGTCCCGCGCGGTCTGCCGCCGGCCAAGGTCCCGTGCGATTTCGGGCTGTGAACCCTGTCAGGTCCGGAAGGAAGCAGCAGTAAGCGGTTTACGGAGTGCGCCGCGGGTTTGCCTTACCGACGGCAGTTCGGGCGGGACGGGCTTTTTTATTTAGGTTTTTGAATTCGGATTTTAAGGAATAACTATGGAAGATCATATCGTTCTCTACAGACAGTACAGGCCCCTTACTTTCGATGACGTTGTCGGTCAGGAAGCCGCTGTTACTGCTTTAAGGCAATCCGTAGTATCTAAGAAACTCGCTCATGCTTATCTTTTCTGCGGCCAGCATGGTACGGGAAAGACAACTATCGCAAAGATCTTCGCCAGAAGTGTCAACTGCGAGCACCCCGTTAACGGCAATCCGTGTAACGAGTGCCCCACATGTAAGGGTATCCTTGACGGTTCCATTCTCGATGTTACCGAGATGGACGCCGCTTCAAACAACGGCGTAGACGATATCAGACCTATCCTTCAGGAAGTCAATTTCGCTCCTACAAGAACCACTTACAAGGTATATATAATCGACGAGGTCCACATGCTCTCAAAGGGTGCGTTCAACGCTCTTCTTAAGACGATCGAGGAACCTCCGAAGCATGTAATATTCCTTTTCGCTACAACAGAATCCGATAAGATCCCTGCAACGATCATTTCACGCTGCCAGAGATATGACTTCAAGCGTATCCCGATCGAGCTCATTTCCGGCAGATTAAGAGAAGTCTGCGGCAAGTCCGGTATCAAGGCATCGGACGATGCCCTCCGTCTCATCGCTTCCAGATCAGACGGCGCACTCCGTGATGCACTCTCACTCTTAGATCAAATATCCGCTATCTCAGGCGGCGACAAAGAGATCAACTCACAGGATGTTGAGAGGATCACAGGTACGGTAGACAGCTCATTCCTTTTCAAGATGGCTAACTGCCTTATCGACGCAAGGTTCGACGAACTTATCGACCTTTGCGAGATCTTAAATGCTTCAGGCAAGAACCAGGCACGTTTCACATTGGATCTTGCAGCATATTTCAGGGATCTTCTCATTATCAGAGTTAAGGCAGACCCCATTATCTATCTGCCCTATCCCAAAGAGACCATAAAGGATATGTATCAGACAGCTGCCAAGGTCAGCGCCGATACATTGACCGGTTATATCAGCTACCTCTCCAAGGAATATGCCGAGCTTAGAAAGTCTCCTGATATTCCGACGAGCTTTGAACTCATGCTCATGCGTCTTTGCGGTAGAAAGTCTGCACTGCCGGTAACACCTATCGTTATTCCTGACTTTGAGAAAAAGCAGGCAGAAGCTGCTTCAAAGATCACATTGGAAGATAAAAAGGAGCCGATAGCTGAACCAAAGAAAGAGGCAGCACCTGTTAAGGATTTCGATCCTCTTACTACTGTTTCTGAGCCCCAAAAGGCAGAAGAGCCTGAAACAAAGATTGAGGATAAGCCTGCAGAAGCACCTAAGACTTCTTTTGCTGCACCTGAACCTTATAGGCCGCAGCCTTCACCTGCTCCCTACAGACCCCAGCCTTCTTCAGCACCTTCAGGATTATTCCCGTTCAATTCAGCTCCTTCAAATGAGCCTGAGAAAGCTGAACCCAAGGTATCTGAACCTGCTCCCTCTCCTTTTGATGCACTCTTTACTCCCAAGGCAGAAGAGCCTTCTGTAAGAGAGCCTGATGAACCTGAAGAGCCTTCTTCAGATCCTGATGACGACGTTTATATTCCCGGAGATGAATCTTTCAACGAGCACTCCGAGCCTACCATCTTCTCGTTCATGCCCAGAGAAACCGAACCGCAGTTAAGCTTTGGTTACGATGAGCCTGATGAGCCGGAAGAACCCGAAGAGCCTTCCAACTTCTCTTTCAATCTTCCCGATGATACTCCGGCGCCGCCTTCTACAGGCATATTTGCAGGCCTTGCTTCATCTTTCTTAAGAGATCTCGAAGACGATGCCGGTGCTAAGGAAGAACCTAAGGAAGAGGCTCCTGCAGTAAAGCGTTCACAACTTGCTGTCCAGGCTGACAAGAGCGGCCTTATCGTTGACGGCAGACCTAAGTCCGGTGTCAGAACCCCCACATTCAGCGAGGCTGCTGATATCGATTTCAGATGGACCAATATCACGTCAAAGCTCAAGGAGAGCAATGACAATATCGCTGTCATATTGGAGCAGACAAAGCTCAAAAAGGACGGCACTTCAGCTTATATCGTTTTCGAAGACAAGGACATCAAGCTCTTGTCCAATCTTAAGAAGTCCCAGGCGTTCAGGCAGATCTCTGCCGGCATCAAGGACGAGTTCGGTGCAGAGCATCTTTACCTCTGCACACAGAAAATGTATACGGAACAGCAGAAAAAGAATCAGGAGTCCGAGCTCGACAGAAAGCTCGATGACTTGAACGAGCGCTCACAGAACCTGGGCGTTCCTACGGATTTTCATTTCGGTGACTGAACATATAATTGATTAGATAATATTTCGGAGGTTTTTAACATGGCAAAAGGATTCCGCGGCGGAATGGGAATGGGCGGCAATATGAGTCAGGTAATGGCTCAGGCTCAGAGAATGCAGAGACAGATCGAGATGGCTCAGGCCGAGATCCAGGAAATGCGTTTTACAGGCACAGCAGGCGGCGAGCTCGTTAAGGTAGTCGTTACCGGCAAGCACCAGCTTGAGAGCGTTGAGATCGCTAAGGATGTTGTCGATCCCGATGATATCGAAGGTCTCCAGGATCTCATCATCGCTGCAGCTAACCAGGCTCTGGCACAGATCGACAAGACCAACCAGGAACGCATCGGCGCCATCACCGGCGGCATGAAGATGCCCTTCTGATAATGGCAAGATATTCGCCTTCAATTCAGAATCTCATAGCTCAGCTCAGCAGTCTTCCCGGCATAGGAGGCAAGTCTGCACAGCGTCTGGCATTCCACATCCTCTCAATGGACGATAAGGATGCCGAGGCTTTGACGTCTTCGATAATGGCAGCAAGGCAGTCTACGAAAAGATGCTCCTGCTGTCAGAATTTCACAGACTCTGACCCCTGCCCTATCTGCTCTGATCCCTTAAGAGATAAGACAACTGTTCTGGTCGTCGAATCGCCCAGAGATGTCTCTACCTTTGAGAGAGCTCACGAGTATAAGGGACTTTACCATGTTCTTCACGGTGTATTTAACCCCATGAAGTCCATGAGTATTTCGGATACGACTATCCCTGACCTTATCAAGCGTTTGGCAGATCATCCTGAGATTACTGAGGTTATCGTTGCTACTAACCAGACAGCAGAAGGCAATGCCACTGCCCTTTACCTTTCAAGAATGCTGGGTCCTTCCGGCATCAAGGTATCAAGGCTGGCATCCGGTCTTCCCATGGGTTCTGATATTGAATATGCAGATGACTTAACGCTCCTTTCCGCTTTGAAAGGACGCGTAATGCTTACAGGAGACAATAATGAGGCTTGATAAATTCCTTAAATTGTCCAGAGTGATCAAGCGCAGGACCGTTGCAAACGACGTCTGCCAGGCCGGCAGAGTCACAGTTAACGGAAAACCAGCAAAGCCTTCCGTAAAGCTTAAGGTCGGCGATGTGGTCACCATTCTTTTCGGTAGCGGCGAAGTCAAGTTCAAGGTCTTATCGCTTCAGGAGACCGTCAGGAAAGAAGAAGCGGCTTCGATGTACGAACTTCTCGAATGACGTCTTGCCGTCTTCTAATATTACAAGTACTTTAAGTTTAACCCCGGGTTGTTGTTTTGAACCCGGGGTTAAGTAATAATAACTGTATATAACCTTTTTTATGGAGGCATATTTTGCGCAAAGTCAGACGCAAAACCGGCGGTATATCTTTCTTAACGGCAATGATCTGCATCGTCTGCGTTGTCGTAGGAATCCTTTGCCTGACCAAATATGCCAACATCAACAGACAGAAAGAACGCCTTAAGGCAGAGAACTCTTCCCTCGTCGCACAGTCAGAAGCCCTGGCAGACAAGCTTAAGCAGATAAGAGCCCAGGAGGAATTCGGCAAGGACGATTCTTATGTCGAGAGCGTCGCAAGAACCCAGCTCGACATGGTCTATCCCGGCGAAGTCATCTTCAGAGTATCTGGCGATAAGTACAATTGATAAATAACTGAATAAATAATTGAAAAGCGCCTTGGTTGAAGGCGTTTTTTTATTGCCTGATTATATCCTTGGCCGCAAGATATGCTTCACTCATGCAGGCCTGAAGATTATATCCGCCGCTGATACCGTCGATATCCAAAGCCTCTCCGATTATGTAAAGACCGGGAACCACCTTGGACTGCATGGTCTTTCTGTCTACCTGCTTTAAAGAAGCGCCGCCTCTGGTGACATATGCGATCTTAAGGTCAGGGGCACTTGCAAGGCCGATCTTGAGATGCTTCATTTCACGGCAGAGGTTCCTGCGGTTCTCCTTTGTAAAGCCCTGCGCGTAAAGGCCTTCAACACCTGCCCTTTCTGTGATCTCCGATGCAACCGACTGGGGCACGAACCTTGATAACAGCGTGGTGATCTTCGTGTCGGCGTGCTGCTCTATCAGGTTAAGAATTTCCCTGTCAAACTCTTCGTCACTCATGGAAGGTACGAGATCCAATTCCAGATATACATCCTTTCCTGCAATATCGGCAGGCACTTCTCTGGAAATCTCCATCACCGCAGGACCAGTGAGACCAAACTCGGCAAACAGTATGTCTGCGGTTTTGGATGCTGCCTTCTTCCCTTCACTATAAAGCGAAACGGATGCTGTTACTGACACGCCGCTCAAAGACTTGCAAAAGCCAAGAGACTTTTCGTCAGCCATAACAGGTGCCAGCGCACCCCTTGCCGGAATAACTTCATGTCCCAAAGAACTTAAGAACCTGTAGGAATCTCCGACAGAACCGGTATTGGGGAATGAGCTTCCTCCGGCAGAAAGGATCAGGTAATCGAAGACAAAACTTCCTTTCGAAGTGCTTATCTCAAATCCTAAGCCCGTGTTAATTGAGGTAACATCAGCGCCTAAGATTATCTCAGTATCAGACGAAATATAAGAAACAAGTGCATCTCTGACCTTTACTGCGCTGTCGCATACAGGGAAGATCCTGTTATTGTCTTCTTCTTTGGTCGGAAGACCGATCTCGTTCTCGAAAAATGCGATCGTATCTTCCGGTCCGAATTCCATTAATGCCGGATACAGGAACTTTTCGGCTTCGTGGTAGCCCTCTTTAAGCTTTGAAATATCTTTTCTGTTGGTAATATTGCAGCGGCCATGGCCTGTGAGCGTGAGCTTTTTGCCGGGAACGGGATTTTTCTCCAGGATGGTTACCCGGATATCGGTATCTTTGGAAAGCCTTTTTAACTGGCAAGCCGCAAAAAGGCCCGCTGTTCCGCCGCCAATTATTCCAATATTCTTACTCATCAGGATTCAACGACTTTGATCTGGAATCTGTCGAAACGGACATTTTCCGTATACTGTTCGCGGAAAAAGATCGTCTGACCGAATGCTGCAAATTCTTTAGTGTTTTTCTTCATCCACATGGGAACAGGTATATCCATCTGCCTGCAAAGCTCTACCAGAGCCTTCTCCAAGCGCTTGGAATATGAGGCATCCGTGTCCTCCGTAGTGACTTCTTTTATCTCGGTCATCCTGTTTGCGATAAAGAGTCTGCCTTCGAGTGTCAAACCTGTTTCCTCCCTTTTAGCCCAATTCTTTGCCACTATTTTGCCTTTTTTGAATCTTAAAGTAAATATTGAGGGTGGTAAGATATGGTTGTTCAAAGTAATTGTTCCTTACTTCATAACACCCTCCTTAAGACACTGACACCCCCTCGTCAGTGTCTTTTATTTTCTAGGAAATAAATAAAAATTGTTGGTAAAAATAGCTATAAAACCCATTAAACAAAAATGTTTTCTTATTGATTATATAAAAATATGGTTGTAAAATAGTTTTAAACATTAGTTGCGGAGGCTTTTAGCGTCTGCAAAACAGGAGGTCACAATCATGAAGAAATGTCCCGATTGCGGTATGGTCATTGCCAATCAGGCTATCAGATGCCCTAAATGTAAGTATACATTCACATCAGCAGACGAGAGTGCAGGCGCAAATGACGCCGCAGTAGTTACTCCCCAGGCAGCAGCTGTTTCAGCAGCAGCTACAGGCAAGTCCGATAAGGTTGCCGGTATTATGCCTATGATCGAAGTAAATAAGGACAACGTTGATACTCTTTATGAACAGCTCAAGGCTGCTATCGTTAAGAGAAAGACCGAATTCGATCACTTCATCGATTTCCTCGAGAACAGAACATCCTGGCTCACAGCACCTGCAGAGGTTAAAGGTTCTCTCGCTTGCGAGAAGGGTCTCCTTATCAGAAGCGTTTCTGTAGCTAAGCAGCTCTTAAGAATCAAGGATACGATCATGCCTCAGCTTGACGAAGAGTCCGCTATCATCATCGCTCTCTTCCACGAAGTTGGTAAGGTTGGTATCGAAGGCAAGCCTCTCTTCATCCAGGAAGAGACAAGTTCACTGGGCGCTACATCCACATTAGGTCTCTCTTTCAGCAGCAGACTTTCAGGAGCATCATCCAGCTCCAATCCTACATACTCCATCAACAATAAGCTCGTTCACATGAACGTTGGCGTCAGATCCCTCTTCCTCGTTTCACAGTACATGCTGCTCTCAGACGACGAAGCTCAGGCTATCAGCTACGCCTCAGACGTTGAGCTCTTGGGCGGCAAGCTCTCACCTTATACACTGCTCCTCTCCACAGCTCTTCAGATGCAGAAGACGATCTATGAGGATTCCGATGTTGTATCAGGCTACAGCTTCACAGTAATCAATCCTTAATTTAATTAATAAGCGTTTAATCAAAAACGGACTGTCATCTGACAGTCCGTTTTCTTTTGTGTGCTGTATATCAGAGGAGTGATCTTTCTTTATACATCCTTTACCATGCTGAGGATCGCGGGGCGTATCCAGCGGTAATCGTTCTGATCGTAGTAGGTGCAGCATTCGTTTGTAAAATCGACTCTTATGATATCTCCTGAAGCATCCTTAAAATCGATGTATTCGACTTCATTGACCGCTACGGGTGTTATCAGATCGTCAGTCTTGATCTTCTTTGTCTCATCTGTGACCTTTCCGTCTCTTACGATCTTACCTTCCATGTCTCTTGCTGCTCTGAAAGTCGTTGACCATTCGAACTGACTGTAGTTGTCAGCAGGGATTGCAAGTCCGTTCTTTGCGACCTTATAGTTTCTCGTGATAAGGAAAGGATAATTATTTCCGTAATCCTCATAGCAGGAGAAAGACTTTGTGTCCTTTAATGTCCTAATAAGAAGGTTCTCAACTGTACCAACGTACTTTACCGAATCATCTGTTAATTCGTAGACGTTAAGATCACTGGCATTGCCGGGTTTTCTGACAGTAGTTACATAGATATATGCTTTGCCGTTTGCCTTAAGAAGATATGCGCTGCTCAAGGCATAACCGGAATCACCGTACTTTATATTGAGATCATAGCTCTTTTTGCCGTTTGTGATCCTGAGCATGTTATTGCCGAGTGTCTCGACACACAATTTTCCATAGCATCCTTCTGCCCAGAAGCATTTGCTGCCGTCATTGAACTTCTCAATATAACCTTCAGACAGGTAATTAACTGAAGCTTTGAACTGGCTTACTTCAACTAACATGCTGCGGAGGGCCGTATAGATCCAGCGGTAATCGTTCTGGTCATAGTATTTGCAGCATTCATCAGTGAAATCCACTCTGATGGTGTTTTTGTTGGCATCCTTGAGATCAATGTATTCAACTTCGTTGAGCCATGTGGGAGTAACACTTTCACCGGCCTTGATCGTCATCTTGGTATTTGTCTTTTTGCCGTTTGATACGAGATATCCTGTCAGATCCCTGGCTGCGACAACCCTTACAGATCCGATATAGCTCATATTGTCTGCAGGTACGGGGAGTCCGTCTTTGCCGATCTTAAACTGCCTTTCGCTGCAGAACATTACGCCGTCTGCGTCGTATCCCTTGAAATTCTTCGTGTTGTCTATAGAAGGAGATACCGTGAAGTTTGTAAGGACAGTCATGCATGAGATGGAGTTCTCTTTTATCTCATATATATTTGTTTCGTTGTTGTTATTGCCGCGTACAACATCTACATAAAGATATGTCTTGTCGTTTTCCTTGATCAGATATGCGTAGGATACTCTTTCTGAACTGATACTGACCTGCCATAACTTGTTTCCTTCTGTCTCATAGCGGAGCGTGCCTGCGTTTACCGTGAAAGATACTTCGCCGTAATCACCTGATACCTTGTACTCTTTAACGTTGTCCTTGATATCAAAATGAATTACTGTTCCGTTCTTGATCTTCGAAAAGTCCCTCTTCTTACTGTCGTTTACCGGTACGGGAGTTGCTGTCGCCGGTGCCTTGGTAGGAGCTGCTGTTGTCTCTGCTGCAGTAGGTTCGGTAACTTCGGGCTCTTCCGTTTCCTTGCTCTCTTCAGGTACGGATACTGAAGGTGTTATATCCGTATCAAAATCATCAGCCGGTAATTGGATAGCAGGATCTGTAATTACGTCTGCATTTACGCCCTGCTGATTGATCGATATGCCCGAAGCCAGCGCTTCGTCATTGATCACTACTGTTCCTACAGGAGTTCCGTCTGCCATCTTGATCTCTGCCGTGCAGCCGGATGCCGTAACTGCGATTGCGCCTGTAAGGATAACCGTTGCAAGTGCCGATCCTGTAATTCTGCCTCTCTTAATAGGTTTTACTATAGACTTCATTTTTATTTCCTCCGAATAATAGTAGCTGTTCTACAAGCGTAGATTCTACAAACGTAGAACAACCTTACGAGCGTCATTCTACACTTGTAGAAAATCAGTGTCAATAGTTTTTTCTACATTTGTAGAATATTTTTTGAAATCTTTTCCAGGGCACGAAAAAGGGGAGCTCAAAGCTCCCCTAAAAGCATTGATTTTATTATGTTTGCGTTATGCAGGTTCGAACCAGTCCACAATGGCATTGTAGACCCATCGGTAGTTATTGCTGTCGTAGAATCTGTCTATCTGACCTTTAAAGTCTACCTTGACCACAGTACCGTCTTCTTTTTGGATCTGAATGCTCGTCCTTTCGTCTGTCTTTAAAGGGGTTACTGTCTCGCCTGCATTTATCGTGATTATCTTGTCTTTATATATGATGCCGTTTACCATCAGGCAGCCGCTCAGATCAACCTTGCTCTTTAAAGGCTTCTTCGTAATGAATAACGTATACATCAGGTCGGTATCAGGTGCCGGCATTCCTGTTGTTTTGGACATCGTGTAATGTCTCCTCACATCAACGACCGCATTTTCCCCATAGTTTTCGATTATCCAGAATGTTCTGGGATTATCGACTGCTCTTTCGAATGTGGCGTTATTAACCGCTCCTTTGAAGAAAACACCGTTATCAAAGACATTGTATGCACAGATCTGGTTTCCGCCTTCAACGTAGAACTGAATAAAGATGTTCGCCTTTCCGTAATCTTTCAGCAGGTAGATTCCTCCGGTGCTCGTTGAAGGAATTGCATATTCAAATGACTTGTCCTTAATAGTGAAGCGCACCACTTTCTCCGGGAGGATCTGGCATATGATATATCCGAATTCTCCTGAGACAGTAAAAGTGGAATTGTTGCTCTCGTTCACAAACGGAATGACCGTAAAATCCTTTATCTTGCTTATCGAAAGCAGCTTATCCTCTGCAGGTACCGTTGTCTCAACAGGTGTTGTGGTCTCAGAAGCAGTAGCAGCCGTTGTCTCTTCCGTCGTCTCTGTTGTCTCGGAAACAGCCGGGTCATCCGAGATATTTGACGGGATCTTGGTTCCGCCGGAAGTCTTCTGGCCATTCAGGATCTCAATAGCCTTATCAGGACCGACTTTGCCGGTTATCACTTCGGCTTCGCGGCTTCTGAAAAACTCTTTATATTCATCCTGCGTGACACTCTTGCCGTCTATTGAAAACGAAGTTCCCTCAAAATAGCCGTCTGCTTTAGGCTTTGCACCTGTCATAAGATCATTCATGGAATAGAGCTTGGCTTCAGCGAGCTCACCCTGGGTCAATACAACATGATGAATAATAAAGTCTTCAAAAGGAATGTAGTGATAAGACTCGCTCGAATCCATATAAACGCCGTCCTCAAAGACAGGCAGAACCTTACCGTTTCTGAAAGTGTAAAGACTTACCAGATCGTTCGCACCCTCTGTCGGTCTTTCCATAACAAGCTCAGGGATCAGATCATCATCAACATAGATAAATGCATACTTATAAAACAGCTTGTTGCCCTGATTGTCATATCCGGTCTTTCTGATCAGTTCAATATACGGATCGATAAATGCGGCACTCCATCTCCTGGAGTTTGTTGTCTCGGCTGTGGTCTCGGAAGGTTCAGATTCTGTAGTCTCAGACGCAATAACAGCACTCTCTTCGGGCTCTGCGGGCTTCTCTCTTACCCACGGCTGGTGATCAATAGAAGATGCGGATACCAGAAGTGAGAAGACAAGCGTAACGCAGATGGAAGCTATCTGGATCTCTCTTGACGATATCTTATGGGACAGAAGATTCTTGATCCTCATCTTGGTTTCCATGCCACCGAAGCTCAGGCCGCTGAATGCAGTGCTCTGCATGAATGCGCCCTTATTGTCGTCAGCTGCATGTCTTACGAGAGACTTGCAGTATTCCTTTACCATTGAAAGGTTGAAATTACTCGTGGTCTCCTCATCGACACGCATTTCGATATCTGCGCAGAGCATGAAGAAAGCGAGCCATACAAGCGGATTGAACCAGTGAATGCAAAGGACAATGTAGCTTAGAAGCTTTGTAAGTCCGTCCTTATTCTTTATGTGCGTCCACTCATGGTTAAGGACATATTCGCGCTCGTCGTCATCCATGTTGATCGGGAAAAAGATCTTCGGATTTATGATGCCTACGACAAAAGGCGAATCGATATCATTTGCCATGTAATATCTTCCGTCAAAGGAACGTGAACTCCATCTCGCCCTTGAATAAAAGATCGCATATCTTATTGCGGAGAAAATCAGCAAGCCAACCATAACGGTAATCCAGATATAAGGAAGAATGGTCTTAAAGGTAACCTTCGGAGCCTGCTCAGTAACCACGGGGGCCGTCTCTTGAGTGTCAGAGCCGTTATCAATTACGGCTGTATCAGGAGCATTCTGTTCCACAACAACCGGAGCAGTATCGACTACCGCAATCTCTCTTAATCTCGTCTCCGGATCGTAGGTCGTGGGCTCTGCCGACACGGTCTTCGGCTGCATGAGCTTGCCGAAGTTAAGGATGCTCGTTGGCGAATTGAAATTGAACGGCAGTACCAGCCTTAACGCAACAATGATCCAGAAAAGGATCATTACCCTCTTCGGGCATTTTTTGAAAATCAGTCTGAACAACAATACGACCAGTATGGCAATACTGCCGTACAGGCTCATCTCCAATACTTTGGAAAATATATAACTCATAACACTCTATCCCTGAAGCAGTTCCTTATTCTTCCGTATGCTGTTCGATCATGTCTATAAGACTCTGCGCGTCTTCCTTGCTCATCTTCTTACCGCCGCCCAAGAAGGCATTGACGAACATCGGCAGAGAACCCTTAAAGTTCTTTTCAACAAGTTCTTCACTCTGCTGCTTCTGGAGTTCGTTTCTTCCGATAAGATATGTGATCGTGGACTTTTCGCTCTTGATAAAGCCCTTGTCCTGAAGTCTTTTGAGCATGGTATAGACGGTGGTCTTTTTCCAGCCGTGGATCATCTCACACATGGTGGATAATTCGCCGGAAGCGATCGGTGAATATTCCCAAATTATCTCCATCAACTTATATTCGCTGTCACCAATAGATGTTTCTTTCATATGTATATTTCCCCTTGTACTATTTTTTCATCATTCTACATGTGTAGAATTTAGATGTCAACTTCTTAATATCAAGTTTTTGTGTTAAGTTACATTAAAGGAGGCTGTTCGCAATGAAGTATGACAACGACAGGCTCGGAGCGGCATTGAAGCTCTATCTTGGAACCGATCCTCTGCCGATGCACATGCCCGGAGGCAAGCGCAATCCTGACTTCGTGTCACAGGCTTTCATGCGCGACATCACCGAGATCGGCGGATTCGATAACCTCCATTCCCCTACAGGGATACTCAAGGATATGGAAGACTGTGCGGCTTCCATCTGGAAAGCCAGGAACGCGTTCATTTCCGTAAACGGATCTTCCGCGCTTATCCTCGCAGCCATCTGGAGCGCTGCGACTCTTTATCCGAACTCGAAAATACTTACCGCGATGAACTGCCATCTGTCAGTCTGGAATGCAATAGAACTTACCGGCAGCTCCATTGTTCCTCTGATGCCCGCATTCGACATCGGACTTCCTTTCGCGGGACACGTATCACCTTCAGACATCGAGAGATATCTTGCCAGAGACCCGTCCCTTAAGATAGTTGTCGTAACGTCTCCCACTTATGAAGGCGTGATCTCGGACATGGACGAGATCTTCAGGATAACCAGAAAATACGATGCACTCCTCATTACCGACAGTGCACACGGCGCACATCTCGGATTGGACGATAAATTCTTCGGTCCGGATTCCAAGGGCGACATCGTAATAAAGAGCCTTCACAAGACATTGTCTTCTCCTACGCAGACAGCCGTAATGCTCCTTAACGAAGGGTGCCCCATAGAAGAGTCCCTTATCAGAAGAGGACTTGATATTTTCGAGACCTCCTCGCCTTCCTACATACTCTTAGGCGGCGTATCGAAGTGCCTTTCGAGTCTTTATTCGAAAGGACCTGAGATCTTAAAGCCGTGGGAAGAAGCGATATCTTATGCGGAAGAGAACTTAAGAGGCCTTCGTAATTTCAGGCTTTGGGAAGCACCCGTGAGGGAGAGATCCAAGTTCGTAATAATGGGCTACGGGGATTTCCTTTTCGACCAGCTCAGAGGAACATTCAACATCGAATGCGAAGCGAGCTTCCCTTCCCACATGATCGCAATGACAGGCATAGGCGACACGATCGATTCCTTAAAGCGCTTCTGCGACGCGGTCCGCGCGGTCGATGACGCTGTGGACAGCCCTTATGCCGAATCAAAGTTTATCTCAAGGCCTTATCCGAGATTTGCAATGACGCTCAGGGAAGCTGCACAGTCGAGACTCCGCTGCGTCGAACTCGAACCCGAATTCTGTATCGGAAGGCCTTCAGGCGAATTCATCTACGGCTTCCCGCCCGGAATACCGATCCTGATGCCCGGCGAGATCATTACAGAAGATACTGTAAAGGTCCTCACGAGGGGCGATATCCATCTTCATATGGGCGGCGGCAGGAACTATATGGGACTGATACCCGTTCTGCCTTGACTGTTATAAACCATCAAAGTATAATTCGTGTATTAAAAACGAGGGAGATTAATACTATGACAAGAATCGTTACAGTTGAGACAAGAGATCTCGAGAAGTCAGCTAAGGAAGGCGGATGCGGCGAGTGCCAGACATCTTGCCAGTCTGCATGCAAGACATCCTGCGGTGTTGCTAACCAGCCTTGCGAGCAGCTCAACAAATAAGCTGAAATTATCTTAAAGCCTTAAGGTCTCATTTTATGTGGGACCTTTTTTTTTGAAATCGGGAGTTTTAGATGATCCACTGCTATCAATTTGAAGGTCTTAACATCGTACTCGACTGCTATTCGGGTTCTATCCACATGGTCGACGAAGTCGCCTATGACATGATCCAATGGTACGAAAACGATCCCGCTGACAAAGTAGTCACCAAGGCTGTCCAAAAGCACGGCATCTCCGTAGCTGACGCCTCAGAATGCCTTGCCGATATTGCTGACCTCAAGTCTGCAGGCAAGCTCTATGCTCCCGACAAATATGAGCACCTGGCCAAGGACTTCAGAAAGAAGAACTTCAATATAAAGGCTTTGTGTCTCCACGTTGCCCACACATGCAACCTCAACTGCTCCTACTGCTTCGCGAGCCAGGGCAAGTACCACGGCGAGCGTGCCATCATGAGCTATGAGGTCGGCAAGAAGGCAATCGATTTCCTCATCGAAAATTCAGGCTTCCACAAGAATCTTGATATCGACTTCTTCGGCGGCGAGCCCCTCATGAACTGGGACGTCGTAAAGCAGTTAGTCGCTTACGGAAGAGAGCAGGAAAAGATCCACAATAAGAATATCCGTTTCACACTTACGACAAACGGCGTTCTCTTAGACGATGAGGTCACTGAGTTCTGCAACAAGGAAATGCATAACGTCGTCCTCTCTTTAGACGGCCGCAAGGAAGTCAATGACCGTTTCAGAGTCGACTACGCAGGCCACGGTTCTTACGACAAGATCGTTCCGAACTTCCAGAAGTTCGTTGCTAAGCGCGGCAAATTAAGCTACTACATGCGCGGCACATTCACGCACTTCAACACCGACTTCGTAAACGACATCAAGCAGATGCTGGACTTGGGTTTTACAGAACTTTCAATGGAGCCTGTTGTTACTGATCCTTCCAGCCCCTCAGCTATCACAAAAGAAGACCTGCCCGTCGTTTTCGAGCAGTACGAAGAACTCGCAAGACTCATGGTCCAGCGCCATAAGGAAGGCAGACCTTTTACTTTCTATCACTATATGCTCGACCTCACATGCGGTCCCTGTATCTACAAGAGGATCGCAGGCTGCGGCTCCGGCACTGAGTATCTTGCAGTAACTCCCTGGGGAGACCTCTATCCCTGCCACCAGTTCGTCGGTGACGACGCATACAAGATGGGTTCCATCTACGAAGGCGTAAAGAACCTTGAGCTCCGTGACAAGTTCGCTTTCTGCAACGCTTACAGCCGTCCTGAATGCAAGGACTGCTGGGCAAAGCTCTATTGCTCCGGCGGCTGCGCTGCCAACTCCTACCACGCTTCAGGCGACATCAACGGCATCTACGAGATGGGCTGCGACATCTTCCGCAAGCGTATAGAGTGCGCGATAGCGGTCAAGCTCTTAACGTCAGGCCTTGAGCAGCCGGGTGAAAAGAAAGAATAAGATTAAGGAGTTGCCTGACTGGCAACTCTTTTTTTGCCTAATGAATATGAGGGTGAATTTACGGCTCTGCCCTCAAGTTTAGCCTCAAATTTAATGCCTTAATTAGAAACTTAATTGGGTGCTGTTATTCCATAGAAAACATAATCGTCAGGATTCTCATCTTCACCGAACGGTGTAGGCGGAGTGAAGTAAGGAGTATTATCTGCCATTACGTCCTTGAGCGGTGTGTTCGTATCATTAGCTACGAAAACGCACATCAGAAGGCCCCTGTAGAATTCAGGAACGATGAAATAAGATACCGAATGGATCTTTAACGTTTCCGTGAGGAACACATAGCCGTCACCTGCTGACTCTGTATTATTTTTTAAGATCTCCTGTGTACGGAACTCGTAATATCCGATATGGTATTTTGAACCTTTGTAGATGACGTTTCCGGTGACACCGAAGCTGTTTATATCCGTGGAAAGATTGACCGTCGGGAATTCCTTGCCCGTGTAATAGTCGACAAATGCCACGTTGTGATATGTAAAAAACGATGTAGCCACATTAACGGGTTCTCTGGAATAGACCGGGAAGATCTGGTCGTATTGGACTTCATAAACGATGTAACCGGGATCATCTTCCAATGCATAAGCTTTGATGTCCGGCTGGGTAACAGTCGATATAAAATTCAGATTCTCGTTGACCTGATTGTAATTCCCATCGAGCGCGAAATATACGAAATAATTATCGACATTTCCACTTACCATGCGGAGGTTCTGCGAAGCTCCCCAGGGCTTATCAAAATCATCAATATAAACATCGTCAAATGTCTCTAAAACTTCTACCGTCGAAAGATCGCGTGAAGGTTTGCCGTATGGCAGTTTATATTCTGTAGTCGTTCCTGTTGTGGTCGGATTGCCGGGATTATCATCATCGTCAAATGGATTCTTGCCACCCTTACCGCCGCCAAATCCTTTACAAGAAGTCAGCGTTAATGATAGAACGGAAATCGCCAATACTGTCGCCAATAGCTTCTTCATATCTATTTCCCTTATTTACCTTATCCCTATGGTTCCCTTTTTGAATTATATCATCTCGGGAATTTGCAGGCGAGCAAACAAAAGAGGTTGCCACAAAGCAACCTCTTTTTAAGTTTACTCTTTTGCACGAGAGTGATGTTTTCCCCTCTTTATGCACGAGAGTGATGTTTTCTCCGAAGCTCATTTCGACACGCTGAAAGCGTCGGTCGAGAGCTGAGGAAAAACATCACTCGAGCTCGAATGCGCCGGTATACAGCTGATAATACGTACCCTTCTCTGCGATCAACTGGTCGTGTGAACCGCGCTCGATGATCTTACCGTGATCCAAAACCATGATGACATCGGAGTTCATTACGGTAGATAAGCGGTGTGCGATAACGAATACCGTTCTGCCTTCCATGAGCTTATCCATGCCGCGCTGAACGATTGCTTCCGTACGTGTATCGATCGAAGATGTAGCCTCATCAAGGATCATTACCGGCGGATCTGCAACTGCTGCTCTGGCAATAGCCAAGAGCTGTCTCTGGCCCTGTGAGAAGTTGGAACCGTTGTTTGTAAGCATCGTGTTATAACCTTCAGGGAGACGCTCGATAAAGTCAGCAGCGCCTGCGAGCTTTGCAGCTTCCTTGCACTCTTCATCAGTAGCGTCGAGCTTGCCGTAACGGATATTCTCCATGACCGTACCTGTAAAGAGGTTTGTCTCCTGCAGAACGAGACCCAATGATCTTCTTAAGTCCTTCTTCTTGATCTTGTTGACGTTGATTCCGTCGTATCGGATCTTACCGTCAGCAATATCGTAGAAGCGGTTGATGAGGTTTGTAATCGTGGTCTTGCCTGCGCCTGTAGCACCTACGAATGCGACCTTCTGGCCCGGCTTTGCGAAAACGGATACATCGTAAAGGACCTGCTTTTCGGGAGTGTAACCGAAGTCAACAGAATCAAGCAATACATCACCCTTAAGTTCAGTATATGTGATCGTTCCGTCTGCCTGGTGAGGATGCTTCCATGCCCAGTGGCCGGTCTTGTGCTCGGATTCTGTGATCGTTCCGTCAGCTGCGATATTGGCATTAACGAGAGTTACATAGCCGTTGTCAGCTTCAGGCTCCTGATCGAGAAGATCGAAGATTCTCTGGGCACCTGCGCCTGCCATAACAATGGCGTTCATCTGCATCGTGAGCTGGTTGATGTTGCCCATGAACTGCTTGCTCATGTTAAGGAAAGAAACCAGGATCGTGATATCGAAAGCCTTTCCTGACAGAGACAGGTTCGGTGTGCCGAACGCGATCATGAGACCGCCGCCTACTGCGAGAAGGACGTAAACGATGTTGCCGATATTGTTGATGATAGGAGCCAGAATGTTTGCGTAGGTATTTGCTTTCGCACTGTCTTCGATAAGACCGTCGTTGACCTTGTTGAATTCAGATGTGACTTTCTCCTCGTGGTTAAATACCTTAACGACTTTCTGTCCGTTCATGATCTCCTGGACAAAACCTTCTGTAGCGGCAATAGCTTTCTGCTGTCTTATGAAGTACTTTGCAGAACCTGCGCCGACTTTACCGGTGATGACCATCATTGCGATGATTCCGACGATAACGATAAGCGTCATCCAGATGCTGTAAGAGATCATGATGATGAATACCGCAAGAACAACGACACCTGCTCTGATGATCGTAGGCAGTGCCATTGATACCATCTGTCTTAAGGTATCGATGTCGTTCGTATAATGGCTCATGATATCGCCGTGCTTGTGCGTATCGAAATATTTGAGCGGCAGGGACTGCATCTTGTTGAACAGGTCAGTTCTTAACCTGTGCATGAAGTTCTGTGTCAGATGCGCCTGAAGCTGTGACTGGAGGACGCTTAAAGATACAGCGACGATATAGATGCAGATAAGCGGTATTACAAGAGCGAGTATTCTGGGTCTTGCTGCGATCCAGTCACCCGACTGGAATGTATCCTGGATAACTTCGGTTACTTTCTGGAGGAAGATACCCGGAGCTGCTGCCGTAACGGCACCGAAAAGCGCACAGAAAACGATAACTCCGAAGAGAGCCGGAGAGCACTTGATGTAATACTTCATTGCTCTCTTGAGGTTACCCATGGATCCGATAACCTGTGACATCGATGCTGCGCCTCTGCGTCTTCCGCCGGGTGCGGGTGCTGCTTCTACGGGCTTTTTGGGAGCATTAGTCTTTTCACTCATTGTCTGATCCTCCCTTCGTCTGTTCTTCGTAGATCTCACGGTAGATATCGCTCGACTTGAGGAGTTCTTCGTGAGTACCTGTGCCCATGATCTTGCCGCCGTCCATGATGATGATCATGTCGCACTCCTGTACGGAAGCAACTCTCTGAGCGATGATGATCTTCGTTGTTTCAGGAATATATTCCATGAAACCCTTTCTGATCAAAGCATCGGTCCTGGTATCTACTGCAGATGTCGAGTCGTCTAAGATCAGGATCTTCGGGCGCTTGATAAGGGCTCTGGCAATACAGAGTCTCTGCTTCTGTCCGCCGGAGACGTTGGTTCCGCCCTGCTCGATATATGTGTTATAGCCGTCAGGGAAAGATGATACGAATTCATCTGCCTGAGCGATCTTGCATGCAGCAACGAGTTCTTCGTCAGTAGCGTTCTCGTTACCCCATCTTAAGTTCTCGGCAATGGTGCCGGAAAACAGTTCGTTCTTCTGCAATACTACGGAAACGGCATCTCTCAAGGTCTTGATGTCGTAATCCTTAACAGGAACACCTCCGACCTTGACCTCGCCTTCAGTTACGTCATAAAGCCTCGGAATGAGCTGGATCAATGTGGTCTTCGATGAACCCGTACCGCCTAAGATACCGACGGACATTCCGCTGTCGATATGAAGATCGATATCAAAGAGTGCGTTTCTTGCAGCATTCTCAGAATACTTAAATGCAACATCCGTGAAATCGATCGAGCCGTCCTTGACTTCCATAACAGGATTTTCGGGATTGCTGATAGAAGGTTTCTCATCCAAAACCTCAACGATACGTCTGATAGCTTCGAGTGACATCGTGAGCATAACGTAGATCATTGAGATCATCATAAGTGACATGAGGACCTGGAAACCGTATGTCATCAATGCGGACATCTGGCCGATGTCGATGATCTCACCTTTTCCTCCGATTACCAGTTTGGAACCGATATAAAGGACAAATGCGGTGTTGAAGAACATGCACATTTCCATGAGAGGCGAGTTAAGACCGACGATCTTCTCAGCCTTTGTAAAATCGAATCTGATATTAGAAGAAGCGTTGCCGAACTTTTCTTTTTCGTATTCTTCTCTGGCAAATCCCTTTACGACGCGCATTCCGCGGACGTTCTCTTCGATAGATTCGTTGAGTTTGTCGTATTTCTTGAAAACCGCACGGAAAGCAGGCATTGCAAGCTTACCGATTATTATAAGTCCGACGCCCATTACGGGAACTGCGATTACAAAGGATGTTGCGAGTGCCCCGCCGGAGACAAATGCCATAACGATCGCGAAAGCAAACATCAGGGGCGCTCTTACAGCGATCCTGATCGACATCATGAAAGCATTCTGGACGGTCGTGATATCAGTCGTCATTCTCGTGACGAGAGATGATGTGGAGAACTTATCAATATTTCCGAAAGAGAATTTCTGTACTTTCGAAAAGATGTCAGCTCTCAAATTACCTGCAAAACCTGCAGAAGCCCTGGCCGAAAATGTGCCCGCAAGAGCGCCGCATGCGAGCGAGATAATTGCTGCAACCGCAATAAGTCCGCCCGATTTCAGGATCTCATCCATATCTGCACCTGCCTTGATGCTGTTGACCATGGGTGCCGTTATAGCCGGAATGAGCACTTCAAGAATTACTTCGCCGATAATGAATACGAGTGCCAGGATCGTATCCTTTTTATACTGGCGCAAAGATTTCAATAATTTAGGTATCAAAGGAAATTCCTCCCGATTATAAAAGACACTATATTATAAAACATGGAAAAAATATTTGTATTTATTATTTATTATTATTTTGACGAACATCGGCTCCGATGATATTATTGTCTTTGGCTTTATTTAAATAAATAAAGTACAAGGGAGGAATAATCATGCCTGTAATGGATTTATTGAGACGCAACGCACGTGAACACGGCGATGAAGTAGCTCTCGTAGAACTTAACCCGACAATGGAAGATACAAGAAAGATCTCTTTTAAGGAGTTCGACCTTGTACAGCAGACAAAGTCCATGCCTTACCGTCACGAGATCACATGGCAGATCTTCGACGAAAAGTCCAACAGAGTTGCAAACATGCTCCTGGGCAGAGGCATCAAAAAAGGCGACAAAGTTGCCATCCTTATGTTCAACTGCCTTGAATGGCTTCCTATCTATTTCGGTATCTTAAAGACAGGTGCCATCGCAGTTCCTTTTAACTTCAGATACACAGCAAACGAGATTTCTTACTGTGCGGATCTGGCCGAGATCTCAGTTATGTTCTTCGGTCCTGAATTCGTAGACAGACTTAATATCAATGCAGAAGAACTCACAAAGGACAGACTTCTCCTCTATGTAGGCGACGGTCAGGCTCCCGAGTTCGCAGAAAATTACTGGCAGCAGGTTGCTGACTATTCCAGCAAAGATCCCATGATCGAGCTTACGGAAGAAGACTATGCTGCTATCTACTTCTCATCCGGTACGACAGGATTCCCTAAGGCTATCCTTCACCCTCACAGAAGCCTTACACAGGCAGCTGAGATGGAAGCTGTCCACCATGAGACAGGCAAGAATGACTGCTTCCTCTGCATCCCGCCCCTCTATCACACAGGTGCTAAATTTCACTGGATGGGTTCTTTGTGGACTTGCTCCAAGGCTGTCCTTTTGAAGGGCACAAAGCCTGATGTTATCTTAAAGGCTGTATCAGACGAGCAGTGCACGATCGTATGGCTCCTGGTACCGTGGGCTCAGGACATCCTCGATGCATTGGACAGAGGCGAACTGAAGCTCTCTGATTACAAGCTCGATCAGTGGCGTCTCATGCACATCGGCGCACAGCCCGTACCTCCGTCACTGATCCGTCACTGGAAGGATTACTTCCCGAATCATCAGTACGATACAAACTACGGTCTCTCTGAATCAACCGGTCCAGGCTGCGTTCACTTGGGACTCGCAAATACACACAAGGTCGGTGCAATTGGCGTTCCCGGTTACCGCTGGGAGTGCAAGATCGTTGACGAAGAAGGCAATATCGTTCCTCAGGGCGAGGTCGGTGAGCTCTGCGTCAAGGGCCCCGGCGTAATGCTCGAATACTATAGAAACCCTGAAGCAACAAAGGAAACATTAAGAGACGGATGGCTCTTTACCGGCGACATGGCACGCCAGGATGAAGACGGTTTCTATTTCCTCGTTGACCGTAAGAAGGACGTTATCGTATCAGGCGGCGAGAACATCTACCCTGTCGAGATCGAAAACTTTCTCCAGGAATATCCGAAGGTAAAGGACGTTGCAGTTATCGGACTTCCCGATAAGAGATTGGGCGAGATCACAGGCGCTATCGTTGAGATCGAACCCGGCAGCGGCTGCACCGTTGAAGAACTCGAAAAGTTCTGCACCCAGCTGCCCCGTTACAAGAGACCGAAGCAGATCATCTTAGCTGACGTTCCGAGAAACGCTACAGGTAAGATCGAAAAGCCCGTTCTCCGTAAGAGATACGGAGCTGAGAGGCTTGTAGAACAGGAAAACCAGTCTTAAAATATGTCCTTGCGTGTGGGAATACCATGCGCAAGGATATTTTTTTAACATATTAAAATAATATGCTTCTGTTCCTGAGGGGGAATGAAGCAAGAAGTGAGGACATTTACATGGATTTGGCAATCAAGATCATCTTCCTTGTCGTCTTTTTCGCTGTCATGATCGGTATCGGTCTTGTTACGCGCAAAAAGGCAAACAGCGTTGAAGGCTTCGTACTGGGCGGCAGAAATGCAGGCCCCTGGCTCACGGCTTTCGGTTACGGAACATCCTACTTTTCCGCAGTAGTATTCATCGGATATGCAGGACAGTTCGGTTGGAAATACGGTGTAGCATCAACCTGGATCGGAATCGGCAACGCAGTCATCGGTTCACTCCTCGCCTGGATCGTTTTGGGCAGAAGAACCAGAGTCATGACAAAGCACTTAAGCTCCAAGACGATGCCTGACTTCTTCGGCAAGAGATTTGACAGCAAGGCACTCAGAATCGCTGCTGCACTTATCTCCTTCATCTTCCTTATTCCTTATACATCATCAGTTTATAACGGCCTTTCAAGACTCTTTAATATGGCCTTCAACATCGACTACAAGATCTGCATCATCGTAATGGCAGCTCTTACATGCGTCTATGTTATCCTCGGCGGCTACATGGCAACTGTCGTAAACGACCTCGTTCAGGGCATCATCATGCTCTTCGGTATCACTGCTGTCATCGCTACTGTTCTTAAAAACAACGGTGGTTTCCTCACCGCACTTACAACACTTTCACAGACAGAATCCGACCTTCCCGTCACAGCAGGCATGCAGGGTGCATTCACATCCTTCTTCGGACCTGATCCCTTGAATCTCTTCGGTGTTATCATTCTTACTTCACTCGGTACATGGGGCCTTCCCCAGATGGTCGGTAAGTTCTATGCTATCAAGGACGAGAAGTCCGTTAAGGCAGGAACTATCATTTCCACCATCTTCGCATTCATCGTTGCAGGCGGCTGCTACTTCTTAGGCGGTTTCGCAAGACTTTACGAAGACAACTCTGCAATCTATAAGGATGACGGTTCCGTTATGTACGACTCCATCATCCCTACAATGCTCGACAACCTCCCTACGATCCTCGTAGGCGTAGTTATCGTTCTTGTTCTTTCCGCTTCAATGTCCACACTGTCTTCCCTCGTTCTCACATCGAGCTCGACAGTTACATTGGACCTCATTGAGCAGATCAAGCCCAAGAAGAACGACGACAAGAAGAAGAGAGAAAAGACACAGCTCATTACAATGCGTCTTCTCCTCGTATTCTTCATCCTCGTTTCCGTTCTCCTCTCACTTAACCCTCCGACGTTCATCGCTCAGCTCATGGGTTATTCATGGGGCGCACTCGCAGGAGCTTTCCTTGCACCTTTCCTCTGGGGTCTTTACTGGAAGAAGACAACAAAGCTCTCAGTTTGGGTCTGCTTCATCTTCGGTGTCGGCTTTACAGTTGCAAACATGTTCTTAAAGTTCATCGCATCTCCTATTAATGCCGGTGCGGTCACAATGGTTGCAGGTCTCATCATCGTACCTCTCGTAAGCCTTATCACACCTAAGCTCGCTAAGGAAAAGGTTGACAGCATCTTCTCCTGCTACGACGAAAAGGTCACAGTCGAAAAAAGATACTCTCTCCCTGAGAATGCTCCTGCAGACGAAGCCTGATAACATCAGTAATTTAAGATCAAAGGGGTGTCCTGATGGACATCCCTTTTTTGTTCCAATAGCAAAGCCCCTCAAACGAGGGGCCTTGCAAAAAAAGGAGCTATTATGTCTGAAGGAAATCACTTTCCTATGCTACTCTGTCTTTGAGCTGATCGTATGCTCTTTTTGCTACCTGCTTTACATTAAGATCTGTTTCTTCGAAAGCCAGTTTCTTTATGTACTCCTCACAGACCTTTGCATGTATATCAGCTGCTGATTCACATGCGGTCGCTCTTACCATCGGTGATTTATCCCTGAGCAAAGTTATCAATGCCACGCCGGAATCGTAAGTCGGTATCAAGCCTAAAGCTATCGCTACCGTTATCCTTATGTCTTCATTGGGATGGTTTGAATACTTAACGATGGCATCAAGTTTCTGCTTGGATCCCAGCTTCAATATCCTATCTTTTAAAGCGTCTGTTAATGCCATAACTTTTACCCCCTTTGCTCTTATTAATTCTATTATAGGAGGGGGATTTAGACTTATTAATCAACACTTATTTAAGAATCTGTAAACTATGCAAATAAAGGCTTAAAGCGCTTTTTGGTTGTCAAAAATATTTATAAAAGACGGCCAATTTTACTGACTGCAACATACATGATGTTAAGTCTCCTGTACTGCTTTACTACACCAGTGCAAACAGAACCTGGAACGGTAAAGAACTCAGCCCTTCCAAATGGTGTTTTGACGTAAACCCGGACGGAACGGTTGTAGGCAGGGATACATACGATTAAGCGTCCGCAGCAGATGGCTTAAAGACTTAAAAAGGGCTTCGGAATAAAAATTCCGGAGCCCATTATTTTTTGTTTATTATCAGGCCTTCAATCATATCCGTTTTCTATCCACTTGAGCCTGTCCATTTTTGTAAATTCATAGACGTCTTGCCTGATATTGCCCAAGAGCTTATCTGATTCATTTTCAATGTTTTTTATCTTCTCATCGATCCTTCCGGTCTGCCTGTAAAGCTCTGCGTTAGTTGAATCGATCCTGTCCATCATCCTGATTTTGGGATAGACAACGCCGTAGTTATATCCGCTGGCTGCTAAACATACAATGGCACTGAAAATAACCATTGCGAGGATAAAACCCTTACTGTCGCCGCCGGAAACTGCCTCTACAATTAAAGAAATAATACCGATGATAAATATACCCAAAAAGATACCGGTAACCGTCCATAATGTGACGAAGTGAGGCTTGGGAGGATATTTCTCTTCATACTTGCCTTCGATATAATAATCTTCACGCAGCAGGTCGTTGTGCTTGATGTCAGTATAGATCTTCTCTTTTTCCTTCTTAAGGGATTTGATCTCTTTGGCATTATCAGACACTTTCTTCTTGTCCGAAAATATCCTGCCAAGTGTTTCAACGTATTCCTTATCTTCTTCAGAAGCGTTTTCGATCGCTTCTTTGACCAATTTTGAATCATACGTAAAACCTTTTTCCGAATCACCCTGAAGAAGATCATCCATGTCCTTCACATGGGCTGCTGCAAGCAGCAGTCCTCTGAGAGCTAAGAAATCATGAGGATTCTTTTTCAGCGTGAATTTGTATGCATCGGCAGCGGCCATAAATTCTCCTCTGGAGAGATATGTCTCACCAAGCTCATGCATCTTTTCTTCTCTGAAATATTCGTAATCATAAGTAGAGCCGCAGAAAGTACAGCGGTACATCTGCTTGTCGTTATCTACACTTAAGTTTCCGCCGCATGACGGGCACTGATGCTTCTTGATGTTGCTCATATCTTAATCCCCTGCTGTCTGCTTATCTTTCTCAACAAAATTCCGGCTAAAACTCCTGATATTGCTTAAGAGCCTTTCCGCTTCATCTTCGAGCTGTCTTCTCTTCTCCCCTGTCTCTCTTGCTCTCACATAGAGCTCACTGTTTTGCCTGTCTATTTCATTCATTCTTTTAATCTTGCGGTAGTTAGACCAATAATTTATCAGTGCAATACCCGGCATTGTCATGAGATAGAAGATCAGCAAAAAGACTACAACACCAACTTCTTCAGATATGCCGTAATCGATCAGAAATGCAATGAGATAGATCGAAAAAGCAGCAAGAAAGCCAACCAAGACCCACCCGGTAACGAATGCTGTTTTAGGAGAAGTCTTCGTGCCACTGCGGGCGTTTTTAATATAGCATTCTTCACGCAGCTGGTCGTTTTTCGAGATATCATCACTGATCTTTCTTTTTTCCTTTGCCAGAAATTCGATCTCTTTTAAATATTCAGAAAGTTCCTTCTTGTCAGAATAAAGCCTTTTAAGCTCCGCAAAGTATTCCTTGTCTTCTTCCAAAGCGCCTTCGGTTGCTTCACTGACGAGTTTGGGATCATACGAGAAGTTTTCATTTGATATGTCTTCGGAGACAAGTTCATCAATGTCCTTCAACTTAGCTGCTGCGAGCATCAATCCTCTGAGAGCGTTAAAATCATGAGGGTCCTTTTCCAGGATGAGCCTGAATGCATCAACAGCTGCCATAAACTCACCTCTTGAAAGATAAGTCCCGCCCATCTCATGCATCTTTTCCTCTATGAAATATTCGTAATCATAAGTAGAACCGCAGGAAGTACAACGGTACATCTGCTTGTCGTTATCTACACTGAGGTTGCCGCCGCATGACGGGCACTGGCGATTCCTGATCTTGTTCATTTCTTATCCCTTGAATTACATTCCGTCAGTTTTATTAAAATCTCCGATCTCTCCGAGCATCTCACCAAGACTGTGATACTTTCCGGAATAAATGACCGGATCAAGCACTGTCAGATCGATGTCGAAAATGTCTTTCGGAGAAAGCCTTTCATCCATCTGAATGTTCCTTATCCGGCAGAAGAACGTGGTTGAGTCACCGGTTTCAACGCTTCTTACGACTTCGCATTCATATACCCATCTGCTCGTATCAAGTGTCGGTACGTCAAGGACTTCCCCACGGCTGACACCGTATGAAATACCGTTCTTTTTCCCGTCCTTTGCATGCTTTGAACCGAAGTAATCCATAAGCGGGAGCATGTCCCTGCTCACAAGATTTGCGCTTAGTACGCCTGTCCTGATTACATTCTGCTTGGTCATTTTTGTTCCGAACATACTTATGACAAGGTAATATCCGTCAGCTTCGCCCTGCGTTGCACTGACCCAGGTGATAGGTGCGAAATTATCAGATCCGTCTTCATTATTTGTTCCAATGATGAAAGAGGGCTGAACGCACATTGAATATTTAGGGTCGACTGATTTCCTCTGGCACTTTTCCATGCTTTCCTACCTCTATCAATTCGTATGGACTTTGGAATATCCGTTTTCGTATGTTTTCCCTGCATCGAAAGCTTTTATATCTTCTTTAGTCAGATCGCCTTTGCCATCATAACGGTAATACCTGCCGGTTTCTGCGACAATCTCTAATATGCAATAATCCTCGTCATCTATTCCCTTCGGATAGTATTTCTCATCGCCTTCATTCCAAAGGAGCTCCTTATATTCCCTGTCAAAATGAATGACTGCTTTTCCAAATAAGCAGACACCTTCGAATGTATTGTCATCAGAAAAATAAATGCACACATTGTCATTCTTCATCAGAGTCTTAACGTGAGAAGAACTTGTATTTGTGGATATCAGATGGCCGCCGAAACCTTTGTGCCATACACAGAATGTCTTTCTGATATTCTGTCTTCCTTCTTCATCCGTATAGCCGATCTCAGCAAATAGTGAACGGTCAATAAGGTTAATTATTTCATCATGAGTCATACAGGTCACTCCTTAAAACTCGCCATTATCTTGCGGTCATTCCTGACTATATCGAAGCTTGAGGCCCTTATGCTTTCCGTGAGTTTATCCACATCTTCATAGAGCACTCTTATGCTCACACTGATCTTGTCAGATTCAGCAGTAAGCTCTTCTATGGCTTTATCCAGTTCTTTTTTCCTTTTTACTTTCGGATAGACAGATACCATATTTTGAATCGGAAGCGGAAGAATAAGAGCGAAATAGATAAATGCCACCCAGAAATATTCCGGCATTGCAAAAGCACAAATCAGCACAGGCGACAGCATCAGTGAAAAAATGGCAGAACTGATCCAGTTATTGATGAATGTTGTTTTAGGATAATGGGCCATTCCGTACTTGTCGATGATATTACAAGCGGCACTTTCTTTTTCCAAGGCCCTGATCTCTTCTCCAAGGCGTCTTCTGTCACTGCATAAAGATTCGATATCTTTATTTCGGTCAGCAAGAGCCTTCATGTCAGAATAGATGTTCCTAAGCTGCTTGAAGTACTCTTTATCCTCTTCCGATGCGCCTTCAACAGCTTCACCGGCAAGTCCGGCATCATAGGAGAAGCCGTGGCTGCAATTGTAATTAATTATGTCCTTTATATCCTTAAAATGACCTGCGGCAAGCATCAAGCCTCTGAGGGCTGTGAAATCATGCGGGTTCTTCGTGAGAACGAATTTGTATGCATCGGCAGCAGCTCCGAATTCTTTCCGCTCCAGGTATTTTTCACCCATCTCATGCATCTGTTCTTCCCTGAAATATTCATAGTCATAAGAAGAACCGCAGAAAGTACAATGGTACCTCTGCTTATCCCTGTCGATGATCAGACTGCCGCCGCAAGATGGACACTGATGTTTCTTGATGCTGCTCATTTCTTAATCCCTATCCCCAAGCATCTTCATGAGGCTATATAAAGCCTTATTCCAAACAACCACCTGAGAATGACTCAGATAGATCCATTATAACAAATCGGACATGTACAGAATAAATTATTGCCTGTAAATCAGCTCCGGATGCTCCGTGTAGTAACGGTGCTTATCCTCATACATGTACTTATCGGCTAAGCGCATGGCTTTTAAAATGTCAGGCTCATCTTCGCTCGCGGAAATGCCTACCGCAAATCTGACGTTCTTTGTAGCGTCAGCCTTCTTTCTCAGTTCGGCTACGCGATTTTCTACAGTTGCTTTGTCCATCTTGCAGGCCAGGACCATGAACTCGTCACCGCCGGCACGATAGACTTCGCCATCGTAGAAAACCTGTGCAAGGATCGATGCCGCATCTCTTATCATGTCGTCACCTGCCTGGTGACCCTGAGTATCATTGACACGCTTGAGGCCGTTGAGATCGGCAAATATGACCGAATATGGTTCATCGAGCTTATCTTTGCCTGCGACGACGCGGTCGACGCGGTTATTCATGAGATTACGGTTGTTTATACCTGTCAGCATATCTATGGAGCTCATAACTTTGAGCCTCTCCATCAGCTGATAGTTCGAGAGCTCCGATCCAACGAAGAATGCAGTCAGCTCAAGTGTTTCTTTGATCTTAACAGTATCATCAGTGTTGAAATTCTCAGCCCAGATATAACCTAATATCGTTTCTCCGCGCTTCAGCGGAATGAGCACAAGGCTCTTAATGTTTGAAGATTTAAGCGTTTCGCACCATACCGGGTCAACCTGGCTTATCGCCTGCATATCTTTTTCATCTTTGATGATAATGCAGGTGCTGCCCTGCAAAGTGTTTTCCCAATTCAACGCTATGTTATAGAAAGAATCGCCAATGTGTCCTGCCAGAGGCTGGATCTCATCGGAAACGCGGGATTCTGCAGCTATATGACACTGCTTAGCTTCATGGTCAAGGATAAGGACACAGCACTTATCAGCTCCGCAGATAACACGGATATCGCCGATAATCTCGTCCATTGTCTTTTCAAAATCCGTAGATCCGCGGAGTTTGATGCAGGTCTGCAGAACCTTCGAAGAGGCCTCGACAGACACATCGGACATATTCTCTATGTTCGCCTGAGGTGTTACCTCATATGAATATATACAGTAACCTTTATTCTCTTCTTCAGACTCCCAGGGGAGCATAAACATGTTGAGCCATAAGCCCATCTGATAAAGGTTAACGTAAGTGTGCATCGGTTCTCCGCCAATTGCGGCACGGTAACAGAAATCTTCGAAATTCATGTTTTTCGGGAAGCACATCTCATAAGGACAGCCCGGTTCAAACGGATGGCCGGTAATATGGAGGATATCTTCGCAGTGAGCCTGATTGCCCGCTACAACGCGGATATTGCCATATGTTGTATCATCTATCTTTTCAATGGAAAGAATGCAAGTCTTTGTCTTATACTTCTTCAGGATTTCATCAAATGACATGGCTAATTCCTCCAATCTCTAATTATCAAATATTTAATATATATTTTAACTGCTATAGAACAGTTACGCGATAAATTGTTCTAAACTTTTCGTAAACTTTAATTCTGACCGTTTTTAGCCTCACGAAAATGTTGACAGAACCTGACTTTAGAGGTTAAATCACTACTGCATTTTATCGATAAGTATGGAGGACATATGGTTTCTGACGTTAAATTTCAAGTAAATAAGGCAGCTTCAGATCAAGATCTGATCCCTGCGGTTTTAAATGAGGAATTCGAAAAGAAATTCGTCAAAAAGGCCAAGTCATCGGCAATTAAGCTTATTCCTATCTCATTTATCGTGGCAGCAGTAGTTCTTGTAATCCTGTTCCTGCTCGTATATTTCCTTAAACTTTTAGCTATAAGCACGATCGCGCTCTTCTGCATCATCTTTCCTATTTACGCAATATACGATGCCTTTGCGACATCAAAAGCGATCAAGAACCATGACTACGAGTTCTATTATGGTGAGGTCGTAAATAAGACAGATAACGGCAATTACCAAATCAAGGGACTTGGAGACCTCAAGGTTGCTGTTTTACTCGGTAAAAAAGAATATAACGCCGGAGACAGAGTAATCGTCGCAAGGCTCAAAGACGAACTGAATATAATCTCAGAAGAATGATCTGACATTTTAAATTCAAAAAATAAGGCTGCCTTCAACCGAAGACAGCCTTAATATTATTCAACTCAAAATCCTTACTGCAGATCTTCCATGCCGAGAGTTGTAACGCCGGCAGCATTCAGGATAGCTTCTGCCTTTGCGTTATCATCTGTCTTGATGGCGATAGGAGCGCCTTCGCCGTCAATGGAAAGACCATAAATGTAGCTGATATTGATGCCTGCAGCGTGGATCATGCCAACGACCTTTGCAAGAGAACCTACAGCGTCAGGAACTACGACTGCGATAACTTCATCGATACGTGCTGCAAAGCCTGCATCCTTTAAGATCTGCTTTGCTTTGTCCGGATCTTTTGAAAGGAGACGGAGAACGCCGTATTCCATTGTGTCTGCAAGGCTTGCAGAGAGAAGGTCGATACCGCCCTGGGCAAGGATCTTCAAGACCTCATCAAGTCTGCCTTCAGTGTTTTCGAGGAAAACTGAAATCTGCTTTACGAACATAAGTGGTACCTCCCCATGAAATTATTGATAAAGCTTACGCTTGTCTGTAACGTGCTTGCTCTTGCCGTCAAAATGCTCAAGGCCGTTGGGCTCAACGAGCTTGACCTTTGCATTAAGGCCGATTGCCATCTTGAGCTTGTCGTGAACAGCCTTTGAGAGCTTCTCCAAAGACTTGATCTCGTCTGTGAAGACGTTCTCTGCAACTTCAACCTGAACTTCGAGAGTATCTGTGTTGTCAACACGGTCAACAACGAGCATATAGTGAGGTGTTGTTCCTTCTACTGTAAGGAGAGCTGCCTCTACCTGTGAAGGGAAAACGTTTACGCCGCGGATGATGAGCATGTCATCGGATCTTCCTCTGAAGCGCTGGATCCTTGCCATCGTACGTCCGCACTCGCACTTGTCATACTCGATCGATGTTAAGTCCTTTGTTCTGTAACGGATGAGAGGCATGCCTTCCTTTGTGAGGTTGGTGATAACGAGCTCGCCGTCTGAACCCTTAGGAAGCTGCTTCTGTGTTGCAGGGTCGATGATCTCCGGGAGGAAGTGATCTTCCCAGATGTGGAGACCCTTGTGGTATTCGCAGTCGCATGCAACGCCGGGGCCCATCATCTCTGTGAGACCGTATATGTCGTATGCCTTGATGTGGAGTCTTGACTCCATCTGGTCACGCATCTCGTCTGTCCAGGGCTCTGCACCACAGATAGCGGACTTAAGCTTGATCTTATCTACAAGGCCCGCCTTCTCAAGGTCTTCTGCAACATGCAGGAGATAAGAAGGTGTGCATGCGATAGATGTAACGTCACAGTCGATCATCATGTCGATGAGCTTCTGTGTGTTGCCTGTGGACATAGGAAGAACCATTGCGCCGAGGTACTCTGCACCGTAGTGAGCTCCGAGACCGCCTGTGAAGAGGCCGTAGCCGTAACCTACCTGGATAATGTCATCCTTTGTGATTCCTGCCATTGAGAGGCATCTTGCAACGCACTCAGCCCAGATATCGATATCGCGTCTTGTGTAGACTGCGATCTTGGGCTTGCCTGTTGTACCTGAAGATGCGTGAACACGGACCAGTTCTGATCTGGGTGCTGCAGCCAAACCAAAGGGGTAAGTGTCTCTTAGATCCTGATAAGTGGTGTAAGGCAGCTTATCGAGGTCTTCTATACCCTTAATATCTCCGGGCTCCAAGCCTGCTGCCTGCATCTTCTTGCGGTAATACTCAACGTTGTGGTAAACGCGGTTTACCTGCTTGACGAGTCTTGCGCTCTGAAGCGCTTCAAGTTCGTCACGTGACATGCACTCCTTTGCTTCGTTCCAAATCATAAAATGGTCCCTCCTTAAGCGGGATGATTATTTTCGCGCGGTCTTAAAACCGTTGACGATGATAAGTGCGAGTTCAGTGCCATCCTTATCGAAGGCCTTTACCTCGTATAAACAGATATATCTTCCGTCCTTGACGATGTCGGCTGTGCAAGTGATCTTGCCGCCGTGCCAGGACCTCAAGAAATTCATCTGTGTTGCCTGTGTAACAGTGATCGTATCGGAGTCGAGTATGCAGTTCTCAGCAACGGCGAATGCGAAATCAGCCATTGTGTAATAGACTGCGCCCATCAGGCCTCCGACAGCGTTAAGATGTCTGCTGTTGGGCATAAGGGATACAACGCTGTGGCCCTTTTCAGCCTTCTCGATAACGATTCCTGTAGCTTCCGTGGCGTACTTGTCGCCCTCGAAAAACTTTCTTACCTCTTCGAGACTGTTAGCCATAGTGCTCCTTACTCAGCCGCGAGGCCCATCTCGAAGGCTTTCATGTTAAGTTCAAGGAACTTTGCAGGAACAGAAGCTTCAACAGCCTTAATCCATTCTTCCTTGCTGATCTCAGAGATGTACTTTGAGAAGACACCCATGAGGACGATATTTGTTGCCTTGGATGAACCTGCCTGCTCAGCGATCGTGAGAGCATCGATTGCATCTACCTTAGCGCCTGCTGCTTCCATCTTCTCGATGAGGCCCTGGGGATACTCAGCTGTGCCTGCGATTACGGGCATAGGATCGATCTGCTGTGAGTTTGTGACGATCTGTCCGCCGGGTTTTAAGAACTGAACATATCTTGCAGCTTCCAAGAGCTCGAAAGAGATGATGTAGTCAGCTTCGCCCTTGTCGATGATGGGGGAATTAACCTTATCGCCGAACTTAACGTAAGTTACAACGCTTCCGCCTCTCTGGCTCATACCGTGAACCTCTGAGACCTTAACGTCATAGCCCTTGTCCATTGCGGCTCTTCCCAACAACTTACTTGCGAGGAGGGAACCCTGTCCGCCTACGCCTACTATCATTATGCTTGTTACCATGTGATTGCCTCCCCGTTCAAATTCTCGAAAGCGCCGAACTTACAGAGCTCGCTGCATACCTTGCAGCCGAAGCACTGTGTCGTGTCAACATGAGCGTGTCCGTCCTTGAATGAGATTGCAGGGCAACCTAACTTCATGCATGCCTTGCAGGACTTGCACTTGTCGGGGTTAACCTGGATAGGCTCACCGCGCTTAACCTTCTTAAGGAGTGCGCAGGGTCTTCTGGAGATGATTACGGAAGGCTCTTCTGCTGCGAGTTCTTCCTTGACTGCTGCTTCAGCCTCAGCGAGGTTATAAGGATCTACGACTCTTACTCTGTTGATGCCCATAGCACGTACGAGAGCTTCGAGATCGATCTTTCCTGCCGGGTCGCCACGGAGGTTGAATCCTGTTGTAGGATTCTGCTGGTGGCCTGTCATACCAGTGATGGAGTTATCAAGGATGATGACTGTTGAATTGGTCTGGTTATATGCGATATTAGCAAGACCTGTCATGCCTGAATGCATGAATGTGGAGTCACCGATGACAGCAACTGTCTTCTTTTCTGCGTCAGCGCCCAGAGCCTTATTGAAGCCGTGGAGGGAGCTTATGGAAGCACCCATGCACTCTGTTGTATCGATAGCGCAGAGCGGAGGTGTGGCACCTAATGTATAGCATCCGATATCGCCCATGACTGTGAGCTTGAGCTTGGAAAGGACATAGAACATTCCTCTGTGAGGGCAGCCTGCGCACATTGCCGGCGGTCTTCCGGGAAGTCCTTCGATGGGCTTGCAAGCGGGCTTCTCAGGGAGACCCAGCTTGGCAGCGATGAGGCCCTGTGAGAACTCGTCGATAAGCGGGAATAAATCCTTGCCTGTAACTTCAAGACCCAATGTCTTGCAGTGTGTTTCGATGATGGGATCGAGTTCTTCTACAACTACGAGCTTACCGACCTTAGCTGCGAAGTCCTTGATCTTCTGTACGGGAAGAGGATTGATAAGACCGATCTTCAATACCGGATACTTATCTCCGAATACTTCCTTAACATACTGGTATGAAGTGGAAGAAGTGATGATACCCATTGAAGTATCGGAACCTTCTTCTACGCGGTTGAGGGAAGATTCCTCAGCAAAAGCAATGAGCTTTTGTGTTCTCTCCTCAACGATAGGGTGACGTCTCTTGGCATTTGCAGGTACCATTACGTACTTGCCTGCATCCTTAACATAAGGCTTTACCGGAACTTCGATCCTCTCGCCTGTCTCTACGACTGACTGGGAGTGAGCAACTCTCGTGCACATCTTGATGAGTACGGGAGTATCGAACTGCTCGGAAATATCGTAAGCTTCGATAATGAAGTCTTTTGCTTCCTGGGAATCAGCGGGTTCCAACATAGGCATCTTTGCAGCGATCGCATAGTGTCTTGAATCCTGCTCGTTCTGTGAAGAGTGCATTCCCGGGTCGTCTGCAACGAGAATTACCATTCCGGCATTAACGCCTGTGTAGCTCATTGTGAAGAGCGGGTCTGCTGCAACGTTAAGACCTACGTGCTTCATTGCACAGTAAGATCTCTTTCCTGCCCTGGAAGCACCGAAAGCGGTCTCCATAGCGACCTTCTCGTTAGGTGCCCATTCGCAGTAGATCTCTTCGAACTTGGCAGCTTCTTCAGTAGTCTCAGTACTGGGAGTGCCGGGGTACGAACTTGCGACTGCTACGCCGGCCTCATAAAGACCTCTGGCAATAGCCTTGTTTCCAAGCATTAGTTCTTTCATGTTTCTTCTCCTAGGATATGAGTTTATACATAAATCAATTTGTAGATTATACGACAAATCTACACAGGTTTAAACAAATACCCTTAAGAAAAATAATTAAGAAAGAAAATGTCAAAGACGGATTTTCTTATGCTGCGTCCTCGAATTCGAGCTCTTCGACTTCCACAGTCTTGCCGAAACAGTTGGAATACTTATATTTTGTGCCTGTACACTTAGGCAGGGACTGAGCCAGGTTGTCTCTTGTATGATATAAAAATGCACTGTCAGTCAGGTTGAAGAACGGGTAAACATCTTCCTCCATGGTCTCACTTGCCGAGTCATCCCAAAGAACGTCAACGTTATAGTACTCGCCGTCCAGATAGATGATATTCCAGGCATGTGCGCCGTCTTCTCCTCCAATGCTGGAGTCAGTAGTTGTTCCGGGTATGTAATAGCAGGTAATTCCCTTCTTGTTCAGGAGATACTGGAATGCCTTTGAATAGCCTGCGCAGACAGATTTGTGAAGAACGATTACTGAATATGCGCTCTGGTTATAGGGAGCGGATTCATCGTAATCGGTGTTCTTGCAGATATAGTCGTGAATGGCACGTTCGTACTCAACCGCAGACTTCTGGGTTCCGATACCGGCAAGGATATCGTCTGCCGCCTTCTCAAATGCTGCTTTTGCAGCGTTAAGCTTATCGGGCGTACTTGCAAAATCAAAGAAATCAAAAGTTACATCATCGATGATCTCGTCACCGGAATCGTATGTAAATTCGTACTGGTTATCGATCCAGAAAAGCTCAGCATGGTCGTTGAGCACAGCATCTATAGCTTTTGTAAGCTGCGATTCGTTGGCCTTAGCCTTTTGGCAGTCAATCTTCTTGCTGCCTTTGGAAAGTCCTTCGTAAAGCAGTGAATAAACGGCTTTCTCCTTGGAGTCGAGTACAGCATAATACGGATACTGTTCCGCATTGAAATCAGAAACTACGGCTGTACCGCCCGCAGCTTCTGTGGGATCCTCTGAATCATCGTCATAATCATCATAATCTTCGTCATAATCATCATCTGATTCATCGTCATAATTATCGTTATAGCCATTGCCATTGCCATAATCATCATCATAGTCATCGAATTCGTCGCAGGCACAAAGACCTGAAACGACAGCTAACATAAGCAAAACTGATACAAACTTAACTAATTTCTTCTTCATAAAAACTCCCTCAGAATTTAATCTAAGGGGCATTATAAGGGAAAGATCGCCTGATGTCACTCTTCGTCAACGAAAACAATGCTCTCGGCTTCAACGGTCTTGCCGAAATAATTGGAATACTTGTATTTGGTGCCGTTGCACTTTGGAAGGCCTACTGCCATGCTTATTCTCGTATGATACCTGAAAGCTTCATCAGTCAAGTTGAAAAAAGGATATATAGCGCTGCCGTAAGTATCGCTCGCGGTATCGTCCCAGAGGCAGTCAACGTTATAGTATTCGCCGTCTAAAAGGACCATGTTCCAGGAATGGCTCCCGCTCTCGTTGCTTCCGTTTATTACCTGTCCGTTCAGCCCTTCCGTTCTGCCTGCGACATAGTAGCAGGTAAATCCTGCCTTCTGCATAAGATACTGGAAGGCTCTCGCATAGCCTGCGCAGACGGACTTGTGCATTACGAGGCACGAATAAGCGCTCTGGTTATAAGGTGCAGCTTCATCGTAAACCGTATTCTGGCAGATATAATCGTGAATAAAGAGTTCCCTTTCGACCATTGTGGTCTTAAGGCGCACCTGGCTGGTAACAGAATCAGCGACCTCTTCAAGTGCGACTTTAGCCTTATGGAGCTTATCCGGAGTGTCGGCAAAATCGTAGAATTCAAAGGTTATCTCCTTGACGCTCCCATCTTCAGGATCGTAGGAATATGAATACTTGTTGTCCAGCCAGAACAGATCGGGATGGTCATTTAATACGGCATCTATGGCTAAGCTGAGCTCTTCGGCATTTGTTTTAACGGGACACTCGAACTTCCGGCTGCCTTTGTAAAGCTCTTCAAAGATCAGGGAATAGACATTCTTTTCGTTGTCCTTAAGCGTTGCATAGTAAGGATTCTGGGCAACATCGAAAAATGACCTCTTATAAACAGGGATCGTATTCTGTGTCGAATAAGAAGCTGATTCATTCCCGAAACCCGTTTCTTCAAAACACGCGGAAAGACCGGCAACCATTGTTACCAGGAGCACTATTGCCAATATCTTTTCGAGTGTCTTGTTCATAAATAATCCCTTCAGGCTAATATTGCCTAAAGGGATTATAAGGAAATTATCTTGAATATTCTATCCTGAAATCTGGTGCAATCAGCCTTTGAGCTTTAAGATCTTATCGCCTTCTTCAAGAGCGGGCTTATCTTCACCTGCAGGCAGTTCCTTGGTTTCAGACTGTTCTTTTGCTGCAGGCAGTTCTTTTGTTTCAGACTCTTCTTTTGCAGAAGGAAGTTCTTTTGCTTTGGGCAGGTCTTCTGCAGGGAGCTCTTCAACATCGAGCAGCACGAGCTCTGCGGGAGTAACTGTCTTTTTCGCACGGAACTTAAGAGCCAGCATGACTATTCCGATGAGGAACAGCAGGATACCGAAGGCTGTGATCACATAATCGTAGAACAGTCTTGTCTCGGTCATCTGTGTTGCTATTTCCCAATAAGGGAATTCATAACCCAGGCGTTCCTTGTCGGTCTCTCCCAACGGGAACATCGTATCGAGGACCCTGGTCAGCTTGAAACGGTCAGTGTCATTGACTACAAGGACCTGCGGATTTGTCAGTGAATAAGAAGGCAGTCCGTTCTTAAAGTCAGATACTGCAACACCCTTAACAAGTTCAGGGAGCATAGCTTCATAGCACTGGATAGCATAATCTTTATCGGAATCATTTGCGGGAGCAGAAGAACCTCCGATATCGCTAAAATCACCGTAATCGCCGTAGTCACCGTTCATGCTTGATTCGGGGATCTGGCTGGAATCGCCGCCGTAAAGCGCGCCCAAAGCACCGAAATATATGAATACCCTGTTCTCCTGTTCGCCGGCAAGTTCTGCAACTTTGGTGTTCTTTTCTTCAACGACGCCAATTATCGTAAACATCTTGCCGTTGATCTCCAATTGGTGTCCGACTACGTCATATGAACGGTAGAACTTCCATGCAAGGACATCGTTTATAACTACCTGGTAAGTATCGACAGGAACTTCGGGAAGGAATCCGCCTGACAGGTATCTGAACGGATGGAATGCCCTGTAGTTACCGCCTACTGCAACGAGCTCAACGCCTTCTGCAGTATTTACCTTTGTCTGCTTGCCTTCTATTACTTCAAGGCAGGATACGGGAGCCTTAACCGTCGAAGAATAGCAGTCTTCCCAGCCTCTGAGCTTGTTGGAAGAACCGGAGATAACCTTTCCGTTCGCACCTGAACCGGTATCTGCAGCAGCCTGCAGTTTCTGTCTCATCAAAGACAGGTCGCCCAGGTGGATCGACTTGCCGCCGCCGGTATATGTCATAGGTGAAGTCTCGCCCTTTGCCCTGTTGCCGCCTGCAAAGACCACCATGTGTCTGAAAGAGGTATCAGATTTACTCTGCCACATCTTGGCAACCTTCTGTTCAGGTCTGGACCCGGAAAGATAGACTGCCCTTCCGATGCCGAAGCCTATCAGGAGCAATGATGCAATGACGATCCAGAAAGGCACTGCGAGAACGAGCTTTAAAAGACCGATCCTGATCTTGGCTTTCTCTAAATTTAGAAATTGTTTTGTCTTATCAATTACGCGCATTATTCTTTTCCTTCAGGATCACTTTGCTTGATAGTCCTCAAGTCTTACACGCTGTCCGTCTTCGAGAGGCTTTTCGGATCTGATGACGATCATGACATCATACTTATCGAGTTCTCCGTTAGCACTCTTGATAGCACAAGCTGCACCGTCTGTAGCTTCGACTGAAACGTCGACTCTCTTTACGGTATACTTGTCACCCAAAGGTGTGGAAGAACCGATGATGGTATATACGAACTTGCCGCTGTTATCTTCGTTTACTGCGCTCGCAGGAACAACACACTTATAGTTATCGTTTCCTCTGCCCGCATTTACTGTGATCTCTTCGCCAGGCCATGATTCATCACCTTCAACAAAGCACTTAACAAGCGTATTTCCTCTCGGATTGTCCGGATCGGGTTTTTTGGAAACTACTGTGCATCCCTGTGCATATCCGCTCGTTATTTCGAGCTGCTGGCCTGTCCAGATATTCTGAGCAGTCTTGCTGTCAAAAGAGAATGTAACGGAGCACTGTCTGCCGGTCTCGGGGAGGATATATCCGATGGTGTCTTTTGCAGCCAACGTGTCACCGGATGAAACAGTGATGTTAAATGCAAAACCGTCAGCAGGCGCCTTGATCTCAGTGATCTTGGCAGCGTCTTCGAGCTTCTTGATCTCGGCCTTGAGCTTTTCGATCTGCTCATTACGGTCATTGACTGCATCTTTTGCCTTATCAGCAGCGATGCCGGCTTCAGTCTTGGCATCAGAATACGTCTTATTTGCTGAGTTGAGCGCATTTTGAGCCTGGGTTACCGCATTCTTTGCAGCCTTCTCAGAAGGGAGATTATCTAAAGCAGCTATCTCACTCTGTGCTTTCTCGATCTTGTTTTCGCAGGAAGCGAGGTCAGCGGATGCCTCGTCCAAACGTTCCTGGGCAGGAGCGAGCTGGGCTTCAAGCTTTTTGATCTCGTCCTTTTTAGCGTTTACCTTATTTACGAGGATCGCATAAGCTGTGGAGTTATTTAAGAGTTCATCTTCAGTAGGCTCCGGAGTGTTTGTTTCCTGGTAGACCTTGATCTGGGCTTCCAGAGGAGCCATCTCGGTCTTGATCTTGTCGATCTGTGTCTTAATATCTTCAACCGTCTTTGCAGCTGCGTTTACGGTAGCTTCGAGGGATACTGACTTAGCTGATTCCTCTTCGATTATCTTCTCGTTTTTGGATACGACGTTTTTCTTGTTCTGGACTTTCTTTAATGTCTCCTTTGCATCGGAGAGTGTATCCTTTGCCGTATTGATAGCATCGCTGTAGCCGGTCAGGTCAGTAGTCTGCTTGGGCTGACGTGCTTCATAAGCCTTTGTACGTTCAAGATCTCTGAGAGTATCTTTTTTTGTTTCAAGAGTCTCATTATCCTCAAGGGGCTTTAATGTCAGGATCGTATCGCCTTTTTTGACAGGATCGTAATTTGTGACCTTGATCTCATCTACGGTTCTGCCGTCCAGACCTTTGATCTCGACCTGGTTATCAACCGCAATGTTTCCCCTGGCGCTGTTTGAATATGAGAGATTGCCTCTTGAAGCATAAGATCCCATGACCTTCGGAATCGTCATATTCATGATCGTATTCGAAAAGAATGTCAGCACTGCAAGGATCGCAACAAATGCGATCATTGCTTTTATAACCCTGGCTCTTCTAGCACTACCCTTTGCCATCTTATTGTTCCTCCATATCTTACCTATGCGTTTGCCGCAGTCTTGTTATTTACTTGATTCCCGATCTCGAGATTCCTTCTACCAGATATTCCTCACCCCAGAAGAAGATCAGGAGCGGCGGTATCATGTAAACGCTCGATGCCGCAAAGGCGATTCCCAATTCCGGTTCGTTTATCTGTGAAAGGAAAACCGACAACGGTTGTTTATTTACATCGGTCAACAGTACGAGCGGCTGCTCTACCATGTTCCAGTAATCGATGAAAAGAAGTATCGTCAGAGCGAAGATCGCATTCTTGCACAAAGGCAGTGCGATATTCGTAAATATCTGCCATTCCGTCGCACCGTCGAGCGTTGCCGCTTCGATATATCCTGACGGGATCTGACGCATGTATTTTGTCAGAAGGAAGATGGCAAATGTCGAGAAAATACCCGGCAGGATGATCGCCCATACAGTATCCAGGATTCCGAGTGAATCTGCGATCATGTAGTTCGGAACGAGCGTTACCTGGAACGGCATGAGCATGAGGATAATGTATGAGAAGAACAATACTTCCCTTCTCTTTCTTCTGTATCTTGCAAATGAATAAGATGCGAGGCATGCGACTACCATCTGTCCTGCAACTATAGGAAGTGTCAGGAGAATTGAATTCCAGTACTTGAACAGATACTCAGGATTCATGAAGAGAAGTGTCGTGTACTGATTGATCGTTACCTCTTCAGGAATGAGCTTTAATACAGGAGTCCTGGACATATAAGTCGCGCCCTGTGTAGCGTGTCCTGACATGCTCTGGAAGACCGTCTGATAGTTTGCAACGATCTCTTCAGATGACATGAATGAGTTAAGGAACGTAAAGAAGATCGGTATCAGCGCCAGAGCTGAGATCAATACGGCAATAAATACGCCGATTCCCGTAATGATGCCTTTTCTGATGTTGCGCTTTCTTAAATTGAGCGCGATCCTCTTTTTCTCGCCCGCGAAAAATGCCTCTCTGGCTTCATCGGACATCGAAGTAATGAATGTCTCCGGTGCCTTTGACTCAGTATAGATATGGCGGCGTGCGAGAGTTGCCTGTTTTCTTCTTTCCAAACGCTTTATCTCGTCCATCTTATTCCTCCACATCCGAGTCGAACTTGGATTCTGCGAAGAACAGACCGCCGACGATAATGATCATTACAATACACATTACGATCGCACCTGCAGAGAGCTTGCTGTAGTCCAGATGCGTGAATGAGTTATTCATAAAGTGCTGGAGCATATAGAGGTTATCGAACGGATAGTCACCGGTTAAGAGATATACCTCTCTGAATATCTTAAATGAGTTGATGAGCGACATGATGCCGACGAAGAAAATCGTCGGTGAAAGATAGTGGAGCTTGATCGCAAAGAATCTCTTCAAAGGGCCTGCACCGTCCATCTCCGCAGATTCCAATATCTCATGCGGGATGCTGTTTAATGCCGCCAGGAACAATACCATGTTGTATCCTAAGTTCTTCCATAGGAACAAGAGCATTATTACCACCTGGGCATATTGCGATTTGAGCCAGTCTATCTTCTGCGCCCCTTCGAAAAGCTGGGCGGTGATTCCGTTGATAACGCCGTTGTAGCTGAAGAATACCTGCCAGATAAGAACGACAGATGCAACAGGAACCATCATCGGGTTCAAAAGGAAACTTCTGAACAAGCTCTTTCCGGGAAGTCCCGAATTAAGTAGCAAAGCTATAAGAAGTGCAAGGATAACTGCCAGAGGCACTGAGATCAATGCGAAAGTAAGCGTATTTTTTGAAGCTGAGATAAATGCTTCGTTGGTAAGTACTCTCTCATAATTCCTGAAGCCTACGAAATCTGAATTCGTAGGAGACTTCTGGAATGAAGTCTTAAGGAGCAGGATCAGGGGCAGGAAGAAAAATACCAGAACGCCGACAAAACTCGGTGTCAGATAGCCCGTAAAGATGCCCCAGTCACGGAGCTTTCTTTTGAAATGTCTCTTCTTTCTGAGTTCGAGCTTTTCCCTTCTATCGGGTGTATCTTCGAAAACAGGGATGTCCTTAGGTGTCAGCTTAGCGGCTGCAAGCGGTGTGACATCCTTGGGCTTAGGTCTGTTGATAAGGGCTTTTTCGTGTTCTTCTTCAGAAAGGACCTTTACTATCCTTGTTTCTGTCTGCTTGGGTTTTTCTGCTTTGGCAATCTCGGATCCCGGTCTCATACCGGTAACCTCGCTTTTGTTGATCGGTTGTTCGTCTTTATTATTCCTATTATCCATAACAAATCTCAGTGTCCCCACACTTAATCGATAGGATTATATCCCCTCGCTAAAACTAATCTAATATACTTTTATGTACATTTTGTGGCAAAGCGGCATCAAAACGGCATCAATTAAAGAAAAAATATCTTACAGAGATAAGTATATCTTTAATGATGCCGTTATGGTTTTAAGTTTTGGTTAAGATTTTCGAAAGATCAGTTTACGGTCTCTACCTTAATGGTGTTGGTGTTTCCTGCCTTGCCGTTGATAAGACCGCCAGTCATTACGACATTGTCGCCTTCCTTAAGGTCTAAAACGTCCTTTGCGACATTAAGTCCATGGTAGAACATGACGTCTGTTGAGTTGAACTCCTCATTAAGGATCGGGATAACGCCCCAGGAAAGGTTAAGTCTTCTCCAGATTCTCTCGGAAGTGGTCATGCCTACGATGTCGATAGGACATCTGAAACGGGATACCATTCTCGCGGTTACGCCGCTCCTGGAGTGAACGACGATAGCCTTTGCTCCGACGTCAATAGCCATCTGGCATGTAGCGTGGGAGATAGCATCGAGGTTATTTCTGATATTGAACTCCTGCTTGGCGAAACGCTCCTTGTAATTGATGTGCATCTCGGTATACTCGGCTACCTGGCTCATTGTCTTTACTGCTTCTACAGGATACTTGCCGGCAGCGGACTCTCCTGAGAGCATGATCGCTGAAGAACCGTCATATACTGCATTAGCGACGTCAGAGATCTCAGCTCTGGTAGGTCTCGGATTGTTGATCATGGACTCGAGCATCTCTGTAGCTGTAATAACGCGGCGGCCTAAGAGTCTGCAGCGCTTGATGAGCTGCTTCTGAACGCTCGGAACTTCATGGAACGGGATCTCAACGCCCAGGTCGCCTCTGGCGATCATGATGCCTGCGCAGTATTCGGAAATCTCATCAATATTGTCAACACCTGCGCGGTTCTCGATCTTTGCGATAACTTCGATATTTTCGCCGCCGTTGGCATCAAGGAACTGACGCATCTCGATCATATCTTCTTTACGGGATACGAAAGAAGCTGCAACGAAATCGATCTCATTCTTAATACCGAAAAGGAGGTCCTTCTTGTCCTGCTCGCTTAAGAAATCGCCCTGCATGACCTTATTCGGGAAGTTCATCGACTTCTGGTTGGACAAAACGCCGCCTACGACTACTTCGCAGATAACGTCAGAACCCTTGATCTCTTTAACTTCGAGAATAACAAGTCCGTTGTTGATAAGGACTCTGTCGCCCGGATTAAGCTGCTGGGGAAGCATCTTATAAGTAACTGATACGCGTGTCTCATCGCCCTCGATCTCGTCTGTCGTAAGAACGAATGTGGCGCCGTCCTTAAGCTCGACCTTTCCGTCCTTGAAAGTCTTGATTCTGTACTCAGGTCCCTTTGTATCGAGCATGATCGCGATCGGGAGGTTCATCTTTGCCCTTACCTTCTTGATAAGGTCGATCTTCTCCTGGTGTTGCTCATGTGTGCCGTGCGAAAAGTTGAGTCTTGCGACATTCATTCCCGCTTCAAACATCTGGGATAATGTCTCTTCATTATCCGAAGCAGGTCCTATCGTACATATTATCTTTGTTTTGCGCATATTATTATTAACTCCTCTTATAGCCATCGAAAAAGTTTTGTCTGATTGTATCATTTGTAACCCTAAACTTCTGCACAATATTGTAAAATGTTTAAGTCAATATTTTTTACATCGGAGGCTTTGCATATGGCAGACAAAAGACCTGAATCCCTAAAAAGAATCACCACAAAAGCTATGGCTGACGAGTTCATCGCAGACCAGCTCAAGGCAATCAAGGAACAAGTCGGTGACAAGAAAGTCCTTTTGGCTCTTTCCGGAGGCGTAGACTCATCAGTAGTCGCTGCACTCCTCATCAAGGCTATCGGAACGAACCTCGTTTGCGTTCACGTTAACCACGGTCTTCTCCGTAAGGGCGAGCCCGAGATGGTATGCAAAGTCTTCAGAGACGAGCTCGGTGCAAACCTCATTTATGTTGACGCAGTAGACAGATTCTTAGGCCTCCTCGAAGGCGTTACAGACCCTGAGCAGAAGCGCCACATCATCGGTGAAGAGTTCATCAAGGTCTTCGCAGAAGAAGCAGCAAAGCTCGACGGCATCGCTTTCCTCGCACAGGGCACTATCTATCCTGACATTCTCGAGAGCGAACAGGGCATCAAGGCTCACCACAATGTAGGCGGACTTCCTCCGGAACTCGATTTCGAGCTCGTTGAGCCCGTTAAGTACCTCTACAAGGACGAAGTACGTGTAGTAGGTTCCGCATTAGGCCTTCCCGATAAGATGGTTTACCGTCAGCCCTTCCCCGGCCCGGGTCTTGGCGTAAGATGCCCCGGTGCTATCACAAGAGACAGATTGGAAGCAGTTAGAGAATCTGACGCTATCCTTCGTGAAGAGTTCGAAAAGGCTGGCCTCGCAGGCAAGGTATGGCAGTACTTCACAGTAGTACCTGACTTCAAGTCCACAGGCATCAAAGACGAAAAGAGAGCATTCGAATGGCTCTGCATCGTCCGTGCCATCAACACAACAGACGTTGTTAAGTGCACTGTTGAACCTATCGACTACGATCTCATGTGCCGCATCACAGACCGTATCACCCACGAAGTACCCGGCATCAACAGAGTTCTCTACGATTACACACCGAAGCCGACAGCAACAGTCGAGTACGAGTAATATTATTTGCTCGCTAAGGTCCTCCGCGCTTCGCTTGTGCGGAAATCGCTCGCAAACAATATTACTCTTTTCAATGAGACAAAAACTAAGGAAGCTCCTGGTAATTCAGGAGCTTCTTTTTTGCTTAGAGTGTTTTACCCGGGATGGTATAATTACCTTGATCAAGGGTGTTCCTTGGTCGATAAAATTTTAACTAAATAAACTATTGGTGATAAGGGCAGTCCTTCATGTAATCAGTTTTCTCATAATATTCACTTAGACCCAGGTAAACTGGTCCTATATGTTCAGAACAATGTATAATGTAATCATAAGCATGAGCTTTAATTCTTTTCAGGAGGTGCATCATGGGCAAACTTTTACTTACCGGAGTTGATGGCAATCTTGGAGCTGAAGCAGCCAAGATCTTGATGGAACTTGAGAATAAGGAAAACCTTATTTTCTGCGGATATAATCCTGATGCGCTTAAGCCTTATGCGGACATCGGGATCGAGACCAGAGTCACGAATTTCAATCACAAAGAAGGCCTTGCAGAAGCATTTGCAGGAGCTGAGAGACTTGCTCTCATCTCTATGCCTTTTGTAGGCGCGAAGAGACAGAATGCTCACCGCAATGTAGTTGATGCAGCCAAAGAAGCAGGTGTTAAGCAGATCATCTACACATCGCTCGTAAATGCTGATGACGAGACAAACCCTTCAGTAGAGAAAAAGGACCACATCTACACAGAGCTCTATATCAGAGAGCAGGGACTGGATTTCATCTTCCTGCGCAACTCGCAGTATGCGGAAGCAATGATCACCAACTACTTCACATTCGTCCATATGGACAGCGTCCTGAAGAACAGCCAAGGCGACGGTCTTATGGCTTATATATCGCGAAAAGACTGCGCTAAGGCTTTGGCTTATGCACTCCATCGCGGTGGCGAATATAATCACGCTGTTCTCAACATCAACGGACCTGAGCTTATGACCATCTCAAAATTCATCGAATACGGCAACCAGGCTACAGGCAACAACGTATCTTACAAGGAACTTACAGATGAAGAAAACTACCGGGTTTTCGATGCAATGGGCGTACCGAGAACGACGGACGGTGTCTTCAAGGAAGGCAGCGAGGCACCTTATTCTTCAGACGGAATGGTAACATTCGCACAGGCTATACGTGAAGGCAAGATGGCGATCAAGACGGATGATTTCCAGAAGCTGACCGGTCAGGAACCTATCACCGTACTTTACATGTTCGAACATGCTGACGACTTCCAGGTCGGAGACCGTCACTCTAAAGACGCTTAAAGCTGAAAACACGTGCAAACATTATTACTCTCATTAATGAGTCATAAACTAAGAAAGCTCCTGATCAGTTCAGGAGCTTTTTTATGCCATGAGTTCTTTTCATGGATGATATAATTACCTTATCGTAATAGAAAAAATGTTATATTGAGACAAATCAAATAAATAGGGGGCCCTGTCATGCAGATTGTTGAGATTCCTGTTTACAGTATCAGTGTTCAATTAGAAAGCGCGCTTCGCAAGAAAGAATACAAGGAAGAACAGATAGCCCAGGCATATGGCATTCTGAGCGAGAAAAAGAAGAAACAGAAAACGCCTGTCATTATTCTTGCTTGCGTTATCGCGGTCTTCGGATTGATATTGGGGATTGGCGCGATAATCGGTGACAATCTCGTCCTTGGTCTTATCAGTATAATTGGTTTATTTGCAGCTGCCGGTATAGCAGGTTATATCGGCTATTACATCAATGTCGGAAAGACTGCCAAACAATGGAACACACTCTTAAAAGAGTTCTATCCTGATATCTGCAAAAAATACAAGCTTTGAACTAAAAACGAGATTATAAGTTCAAGATGGACAAATCACGAATCAGATGCAATTAACAACTCTCATTTCCTTTGTTATACTACACATAAAGAAAAAGGCAGAGTTTAAATTTTCCTTCTATCTATTTGCATTCAGTATTCCAGCAGGAGGTTAGCATATGCCGTTTTGTACACAATGTGGAGCTCCAATTAACGAAAACCAAAAATTCTGCGGAAAATGTGGTGAGCCTGTTTATGTGGCAGTTGATTCAATTCCAGAACAACACGAAGTTCCCACGAAAAGATTAGATAAGTCAGAAATCATCAGGCAGTTAACTTGCTATGAAAAATGGCAAGAAGAGACAGTTTCATTAATTAAGGCATGTGAAAACCAGAATAATTGTATGTTCCCAAATCAAACCTTAATTAATAAGTTGGAGATGAAACGATCTGCTCTATATAAGCAAATGTGCAAAGATGCCCCCGATGTTCTCAGGCTTATTCCTGAGAAATACCGGACATATCCTGAAGATTATAAATACATAAAAGAATGCTTGCTCTATGAAAGGGCTCAAACACTCGAAGATGCTATCAGTTTGCTAATAGAAAAGAGAGAAAAAGACGACGTATTACGTGAGCAAGCTAGGTTGCATGATATGGAAATGACAGCTCAAATAGCACAGATGGAATATTTAAGGAGTATCAATAATAAATTGTGAATCCGAACGGAGGCTGTAGCATGGATAATATTGAACAGGTTAAATCTTTAGCACGCGATGGCGACAGCCAATCTTCGATTGCGCTTGGTGATTACTATTCTAAGTTAGATGGTACCGATAATACTAAACAAGCAATCTTTTGGTATGAAAACAGTTTTTCCAATAATAGTATTAATAATCATGCTTTGTATTCTTTAATAAATATATTGAGAGCATACGTTATTGCCGTTGCTGATACATCAACGGGTTTCTTGGCCCTTCCTGAAGATATGATAGATGAAATGGAGGAATATATTGCCAAATGGGAAAAGCATTTGACAACGGCGATGAAAATCTATCAAGACAATAAGAGTTTTTTCAGTACTCAGCAATGTAATTTTATTCTAATGGCAGCTAAGGACCTCTTATATTATCGTGGAGTATTTTTGTATCATAGAAAAAACTATAAAGATTCCTATAAATACTTTGAGGGACAAGAAGAAGAACGTTTTCTTATTGGCAAATATGTTAGTGAATTAAAACTTGCGAACAGCGATCAGGCAACAGCTATTGCCAGAAAAATTGAAACTTACTTAAAATCTAATACGCAGTATTTACAAAACGTTTCAGAAAATCCTACTCAAGAAACTATGACCATGTTTGCCGTAAGTGAGGCTTCACTTCGTGTTGGGAAAAGTTTGCTTATTTTTGCTCAGCCTTACCTGAAGTTTTGTGATTTGACCGAATTAATCAAAAACTTCCCGGAAGTCGAGCCGACAGATACTTTAAAGTGTCCTAAGTGCAACAATGTGCTGCCTAATACTTGCAAATTCTGTAATGTTTGCGGTACTGCACTTATTCAGAAACCGGCAGCTTCTCCCTCTTTGATACAATGTCCCAAATGCAACAATATGCTGCCAGATACGAGTAAATTTTGTAATGCTTGCGGTACTCATTTGCATACTCAGCAATTGACTGAACAAACGGAAGCAGTTCGAATTGATAAATCTCAGAATACGGACGCTCAAAAAACAGCTCCCAATTATGCTGAAGCCCTAGTTCTTGCAGCTAACTATTATCGAGAAGGCGAAGGGGTTGATAAAGATCTGGATAAAGCGAAACTCCTTTACAATAAACTGTTGGATGCTGACAAGAATAATGCCAAAGCGCTTTATGGATTAGCTTACTGCTATTATGATGAAGATAATAAAGAAAAAGATAGAGAATTGCGATTGTCGCTATTAAAGAAATCGGCTGATTTAGGATATGCTACTGCACAGTGCAGCCTCGGATGGGAATATGCCATTCTTGATGATTATAAACAATCAGTCTTTTGGTATGAGAAGGCTGCAGCTCAAAATGATACAAATGCATTGGAAGATTTGGGATTTCTAGCCTTGTTTGAAGAAGGTGCTTCACAATTCATTAGTAAGCAGAAGGGATTTGAATATTTAAATAAGTCATATTCACTTGGAAATTTTAAATCTGCTTCGACTTTAGGTTTAGCATATTATCACTGTCCTGATGAAAGTCTTCGTGATTATAAAAAGGCATTATATTTTAATAAGATGGCCGCAATGGCAGGTGATGAAGATAGTGCATGTATGGTTGCGGAAGCATATGATGAGGGCCTTGGTACTGATGTAGATTATTATGAAAGTATTATGTGGCGAATTAAATCCGCTGAAATGGGTAACGAAACCGCTTTGTTAGTTCTTTCCGCTATCTTTTATGATATTGATTCTACAAAGTTTAAAATGAAACTTAAGCCAGAAGAAATGGAGAAAATATTGATTTCAGCAAGCGATATATGCAGAAATGCATGTTATACGTTGGCGATGAAATATGAAAAAGGCGATTTCGGAAAAATAGACAAAGAAAAGGCTGTTTTCTATTGCCAGAAATTCAAAACAATTAAACCCAATAAGCGCGCAGCAGATTATCAAGATGATGATAATGCGGCTATGGACTGGCTCGTAGACTTTAGACAGTTAGCATCAAATAAATGTTCAGTAGCTATAGCAAAATGGAACTTTGACAAGGTTGAGCCATCTGACTTGCAGTCCAAAAAAGAAGCAATAGAAATGCTTGAGAAAAACATTAGCGAAACAAATGATATCCGTTCTATGCGAGTTTTGGCTAGTATTTATTGTGGTATTACAACTGTAAAAGATATAATTGAAGATCACACTATCATTTTAGTTTCTGAACCCTTGTTGCATGACTATAAAAAAGCCACTGATCTTCTGGAAAAAGGAATTTCTTTAGGTGACGAAGAGTGTAAGAATATCCTCAAAGAGTATTGCAGCATGATATCAGAGTTGAAATTGTGAGAAATGAGCATAATTAATAATAAAAGAATCCGAATTAATCTTCGGATTCTTTTATTGAAAACATTATAACCGGAAAGAACTTATCCTACGGGGTTTTTGACAATAACAGTCAGAAGCACTTTATTTTCATCAATTGCGTTACTGCTTATACTTATTATTGTCAAACCATATTGTGTAAGACGATCTTTTATCTTGCCTACCAACACTTCGTTAATATGTTTTTCCATTGCGTCTTCTTTCATATAATAACGGAAGCAGCCTTCACTAGAAATCCGTTCATAAAATTCTGTTGCATAGTCTGCATTTCCCAATATTGTTCGCACATCGACAGGATAAGCAACATTAACGTTTTTCCATAAATCTCTTGAATTATCAACTTCTAAGTTGTAATAAAGCAGATATCTTCTGTTGTTTTCATAAGTTTCTTGGATGAATGGACAAACAACTATCTGTTTGAAGGCAAAAGCTTCAGCGTGAGGAGCGTTCTTTATACAATTATCAAGATAGCTGTCTAACCATTGATCAGAAATAAAATTAGTTAAACCGGAAATGTATTGAGTCCACTGTTCAATAACTTTATCAAAGAATACTTTGGTGGATTGTTTGTTTTTTTCCTCTTTAGCATCAGCCGCGGCTTGTGTTCTTTTAAATCTTTCAATATCCATATATTTAACCTGCTTTCACAATGTAATGAACAATCCATCAAGTCAACTGCTTATATATATAATTATAACATACTGGATCCTAGTCGATTATATCCCGGAATAAATGATCTGAACTTCAGAGAAATCCGAGTCTTTTTGAATGATTATTTTTCCGTGTTAGAATGTTTTTCAGATATAAAGAAACAAGGTCATCAGGAGAATAAATGGGATTTATAGATGAATTAAAGCAGGAAAATATTGAGGGGATCCGCAGATTCCCGAAGGCAGACCTGCATAATCATTTTGTGTTAGGCGGAAGCCGGAAATACCTGCATGAACACAAAGGAGTAAATATAGAGCCGATTAAAAAACCGCTTCATTCCATGGATGAAATGCATGCCTGGAACGAAAAGAATATCGGACAGGTTTTTAATTCTCCTGAAGGACGCAGGATGCTTATTAATGCTGCATTTGCTCAGGCAAAGGAAGACGGAGTTTCCATATTGGAAATCGGAGAAGATGTCTGGGGGCTTGGTGAGTTTTTCCACGGAGATATTGATGAGCTTGTTGCAGCATTTGAGACAGCTAATCAGGAGATAGCACCTGAGATTGAACTGCGGTTGCAGATCGGTCTGTCGAGACATTGTGATATCGGATATCTGGAAGATTGCCTGTCTCACTTCTGGGGCAACAGAGCTTTTTATTCAATCGATCTGTATGGTGATGAACTGGCTCAGCCAATAGAAAACTTTAAGTCTATTTACCGCAAGGCAAAATCTGATGGGCTTAAGCTTAGAGCTCATGTTGGTGAATGGGGAACGGCAGAGGATGTAAGAAGAGCTGTGGAATGTCTTGAGCTTGATGAAGTGCAGCACGGAATCGCGGCAGCAGAAGATGCATCCGTAGTGCGTTTCCTGGCAGATAACCATATCCGTTTGAATATCACTCCATCGAGCAACTATCTGCTTGGAAGAGTAAGGGATCTAAAGTCACACCCTATTGCTAAGCTTTATCACAGCGGTGTGGATGTAACAATAAATTCAGATGATGTCTTGATCTTTGATTCAGATGTTTCCAAAGAGTATTTGAGGCTTTATCAGTGTGGTTGCCTCAATGCAGAAGAATTGGATGATATCAGAAGAAACGGATTGAAAACTATTTAAACAGCTTTTCCAGCAGTTCTTTCTGCTTAAATATCTCGTCAAGATATGGCGTGTAATCCACCTGCTCCCTATTGCGCAGGAGCTCGGTTATCTCCAGCATCGGCTTAAGGATCGGTGTCAGCTCAAGATTGCCCAGGACACCCTTAAGGCTGTGTGCCGCTTCAAAGGCTTTATCCAGGTCACCGTCTTTGATCCCTTGTGACAATGCCTCGAAATTCTTGTCGTCAAAGATCTTAGGGATGAGCATTATATAAAAAGACTCATTTCCCATCAATCTTGTGAGTGCCTCATCTGTATTTGCACCGTAGTTCTTAAGATCATCTATGGTCGGCATCCTAAGTCTCCTTTACTTAAGAAATTTCTCGAACTCGTCAACCGGAACAGGCTTGGAGAAATAATAACCCTGGATAATCGCACAGCCTGATTCTTTCAGTTTGAGATATTGCTCCTCGGTCTCAACACCTTCAGCGATCGCGGGAACACCAAGACAGTCAGCAATGCCGATAACAATATCGAGCATCTTCATGTTCCGGTTTTTAAATGCACTTCTGATAAAGAGCATGTCGAGTTTCAGAGCATCGATCGGAAGTTCGTCGATCATATTAAGTGATGAATAACCCGAACCGAAATCGTCCATCTCAATGAAGAAACCTTTCTTACGCAGATCTTCAACACGGTCGATGATCATGCCCGAATCGCTGACATATGCAGATTCTGTGATCTCGAGATGGAGATCAGATACTTCTATACCGTTTTCCTCAACGATGTTGATAAGCCTGTTGGCAAGATTCGGATCGTACATCTCTGCTCTGGAAATATTCACTGAAACCGGAATCTTCTTATCGAACTTTCCTCTCCATTCTTTTATCTTGGCAGCGGTCTTGTGCCAAACATAATCATCTAATTCATATATCAGACCGTTATTCTCAAACAGCGGAATAAAGAGACCGGGTGAGATAAGATCAAGCGAGGGATGACACCATCTGACGAGAGCCTCGGCTCCCGCAATGACAGGCTCGTCACCGGTGATATCGAACTTTGGCTGGAAAAAGACTGTAAACTGCTCTTCACTTATTGCAGTCTTGAAATCAGAACACAACTGCTCTTCAAACAAGATCTTCTTTAAGATCTCATCATCAAAAACAGCTATTTCATCATGGTAATTTCCCTGCAGTTTGTTATAAGCCATGCGTGCTCTTACGAACCTGTTCCGGAGCTCGATTTTCTTATCAACGCATTCGTAAATTCCCATCTTGAGCTTGACTCCGCTGAACACCAGGTCGATAGAATGGCTTATATTCTGAAGTCTTGCTTCATGATCAGACAAATGATGACAGTACAGGAAAAATGTATCCATTTCCTTGTGGCAGAGGATCGCATTGCCGGCCGGATACTGTTTCTTAAGTTCGTCCGCAATAAGAGAAAGCAATTCAATGCATTTCTCTTTCCCGTAGCGCTCAATAAGCAAATGATAATTATTGATTCCCAGAACGGCTGCATCCATTTCCGCATCCGGATGATACTTGTCGAAAATTTCTGAATATTCGTAAAAATAATCTCCGTTATAAAGACCGGTAATGATGTCATTTTGCGTATCACTGATGATCTTGCGGTCTTCCGAATGCTCGATTGCCCTTCGTATCCTTGCCTTAACAACACCCGACCTCGGATAGGGTTTCGGGAGAAAATCTGATGCACCGGTATTAAGACTTACGATCTCCGATTCCTGATCGGTGGTAAGTACGATGACCGGAATACCGGAAAACTCATCTCTGTTCTTTATTGCGGACAGAAGCTCAAGTCCGCCCATCTTCGGCATTATAAGATCCAGCAGTATAAGCGATATCGTCTTGCTGTTGGATTTAATGATCTCATATGCCTGCTCACCGTCTTCGGCAAACAGGATATCGTATTCATCCTTAAGCATCTCAGACAATATCTCTCTGTTGATAAACTCATCATCTGCGACCAGAATGGTTCTTTTGCCGTCTTTGAATAATGATTCAAACGGATTTGTCATATGGCATCTGTCTCCTTATCTCAAGTACATTTCGGGTGTCTTGAAAAGCAGTTCCGGCTTGATCGGTTTTGTAAGGTGTGCATTAAGTCCTGACTGCAGGCTTCTCTGAACATCTTCGTCAAAGGCATTCGCCTTCAGGGTTATTATCGGGATCATCTGAGCAGCTTACGGAATGAACCGCCTTGCCCGTATCAGTATGGGCCGAACCGCCCATGATTATTGTTCCGACAGAGAAAATGGATATTACGATCAGGCCGCCGATTATTCCGACAAGTATTGCCGGGGTATTCTTTTTTCTCTTTGCAGACACTGAATCTTTCATATTGATGCGCAGCCCTTTAGAAGAATTGCCGAATCCGGTTTGAAACAAGACTATATAATTATATCACGAATATAAATAAAAATTGATATTTAGATGCGGATGCAGAAGGAAACAAAGGCAATGTCGAGGCAATCGGCCGCATAAAAGGCTAATACAATGCAAATGATATATGATGTGGCCGGGATAACTATTTGGAAAGGATAGATTAACGGCCATGAAAAAAACAAACATTGCGTTAAAAGGCTTTGCTGTAGCGCTTATCTTTACAGTGGGAGCAGCAATGCTTTCTTCTTGCTCACTTTCACGATCAAGAGATTCACAAGGCTCAAGAAACTCAGGTGGCATAACAGACCGCGGTCAGAAAGAACCCGATACGGTCATCAAACTCGTGGAGACGGAAAATTTGATCGGGAAATATCTCCCTGAGATCAAAGAATACGACAGTTTCGAGATCGAGGAAGTCTATTTCGACTGGGGCGGATTCTCAATAGGCCCCACTGAATACAGATACAGAGGCATTGTTTACTTAACAGAAGAGGAAGCAGACAGGCTTATGTCTGCTTACGAATGGGAAGAAACAGACGAACCTGAATTCGAGTTCGGTAAGGTCGACGGTTCATCACTCGGCAAAGGCCCGTGGTACACATGCAACCAGTTCAAGAAAGACAACTTCATGGCATGCAACGTTTACTACGCCGTATTTGACGGAAACGTCCTGGTTTTCGACTTCCAGCAGACTTAAAAATTCACATTAAGAGAACAAGTAATTGTAAATGTTTGAAAGCCCCGATAACCCGGGGCTTTTTATATAAGTATAGATGACTGGCTATCGTAACAGAAAAGATGTTATATTGAGGCATATCAAATACTAAGGGGGACCGGTTATGCAGATTGTTGAGATTCCTGTTTACAGTATCAGTGTTCAATTAGAAAGTGCGCTTCGCAAGAAAGAATATAAAGAAGAACAGATAGCTCAGGCATATGGTATTCTGAGCGAGAAAAAGAAGAAACAGAAAATGCCAGCTATTATCCTTGCTTCCGTTATTGGGGTCTTTGGTTTGATAATGGGAATTAGCGCGATAATCGATGACAATCTCGTCCTTGGTCTTATCAGTATGTTTGGTTTATTTGCAACTGCCGGCATAGCAGGTTATATCGGCTATTACATCAATGTCGGAAAGACCGCCAAGCAATGGAACGCGCTCTTAAAAGAGTTCTATCCTGATATCTGCAGTAAATACAAGCTCTGATCACTTCTGCTCAGTATTCAGGAGAAAGATTTTGTATCTATATCATTTGGGTATGCTTCAGCTACAACTGATTTGGTTTGCTCATCTTTTGGCTTGATAGAAAGCAATGGTATTATGGTATTTAAAGAACTATGAAAAGGGGAACCAGCAGCATTAATGGAAAAAGCAGTGGTCAAAGCTTTGAAGGCTGCACATTTTATGACCGGAAAGGCAAGTACGGAAGCGGAGATCAAGCGCCATCGTAAAGTTGCCAATTGGGCAGGCCGTCTTGCGACCCCCAAAGGCGATATTGAGCACAGGGAATTCCGTATCGGCAAGATCCGATGTGAGGAGTTCAGACCCGTTTCTTTGCACATTCCCGGCTACGTGATCCTCTACTGCCACGGCGGCGGATATATCAGCGGTGGGCTTGACTACGCCGGAAATCTCTCTGTAAAACTTGCTATGGCAACAGGATTCACGGTCTACTCATTCGCATACCGGTTGGCGCCGGAGCATCCGTATCCTGCTGCAGCAGAGGATGTGAATGCCGTGTGGAAATATCTTGTCGAAAACATTGCGGATGCGGATCACATATTCTTAGCGGGAGATTCGGCTGGCGGCAACATGGCGCTCTGCCTGACCCAGAGGCTGCTTGCCGAAGGAAAGCCTGTACCACGGGAACTTCTTTTGTTCAGCCCTTGGACAGATATGACCGGAACGGCGGAGTCCTATGAAACCTACAAGGACATCGATCCGGTCCTTTCGAAAGAGTTTGTGTTAAATTCCGCCAAAGCATATATGGGAGACGGAAATCCGGAAGATGCGGTTTTCAGTCCGTTATTCGGGAGTTTTGAGCATTTCCCGCCTGTCTATATTATGGCAGGAAGAAACGGTATTTTATTAGACGACAGTATCCGGCTCAAGCATAGGATAGATGAAGCCGGAGGGACGGCTGAACTTGACATTGAAGAGAAAGGTTGGCACGTGTATCAGCAGATCCCCTGCTCCATAGCGCGCGAGGCTATGGAACGGCTGTCAGCGCATGTGTCAGATTCAATCTATGGGAAGCACTAATTGGTACAGGATCGACAATGTGGCCAAAGTTTTCCTGGCCACGATCGGAAAGCGGGATACCCGCTCTTTCCGTCTCAGCTGTACATTGAAGGAGGATGTCGATCCGGAACTTCTGCAACAGGCTGTAATCTCGGCAATCGAAGACCGTCCACAGGTTCAGGTGAGGATCAGGCGCGGTTTATTCTGGCATTATATGGAGGATACCGACATTATGCCGGTGGTTAAAAAAGAGGATGACCGGATCTGTCCGCTTCTTTACATTCCTTCAAAGACCATGCTTCACTATCAGGTGACTTATTTCGGAAACAGGATCAATCTGGATATCTCTCATGTTTTGGCAGACGGAACAGGCGGAATGGAATTTTTGAATATCATCGTGCTTGATTATCTCAGGAGGAAGTATCCGGATGAATTAGCTGATGTAACCGTTCACTCCGGGGCCTCCGAAGGTGACTTGAGTCAAGATAGCTACAGGCATTTTTTCGGGAACATGAATCTTTCCCACGGACCTGCACGAGATAAGGCATATCATATTGGAGGGCTGAAACTTCCTTATAATCAACTGCAGTTTTTTGAGATCCATATGCCTTCCTCACAGATCCTTCCGAGAGCAAGAGAATTGGGAGTTTCGCTGACCAGCTATCTGGGGGCACTGTGGATGCTTGCAATCCGCGATGAAATGCCGCCACGCAAGCGCCATCTTCCGGTAACCATTTCCCTGCCCGTAAATCTCAGGAATTATTATCCGTCTAAGACAGCACGCAACTTTTTTAACAGTGTGAGCGTGACGCATGTATTTGACCGTGAGATAACATTGGAAGAACTGGCTCGTGAATTTGACACATCATTTAAGAGTCAGCTGACCGAAGAAAATATAAAAAAGCAGATGGACAGTTTCGAGACCATGGAGTACGTTGCTTTTGTAAGGGGTGTGCCGTTATTTATCAAGCAATGGGTAGTAAGGCATTTTACAAAAAAAGCCGGCAAAAAGGTGTCTATGACCTTCTCCAATATGGGTGTCCAAAAACCGCCCAGATCACTAGGTGAACGGATTGAGAATTACAGCGGCTTCTGCAGTACCAACACTATCTTTTCCACCATGTTTGGCTATGGGGAACATCTGACCCTTGGGGTTTCCTCGGCATATATGAATACAGGTGTGGTGAAGAATTTTGTGAGGTTTCTTTCCGCATCCGGAGTGGATATCACCATATGTGCGACGGAGGTGATCAAATGAGAAAATGCCCTTATTGCAAGGTCGGGATCGGAGGGAATCTTGTCAAATGCCCGCTGTGCCAGAGCAAGTTGAACGGTACCGGCGATGATCCCTGTTATCCTAAGTTTGAGGCGCAGAAGAAACGGTCTCTCTTTTACAAGCTTCATCTGTCTATCTCCTGGGGATTGCTGATCGTCGGCATTGGCCTTGATTTTTTGATCGGTCTCCGTTTACCGGGATATCAGGATCTGCACTGGAGTTTGCTCCTTGCCATATGGCTTATGGTGTTTGAGTTTGGAATCATGCGGCAGTTTAAACCGGGAACCGGTTCGGCAGGCAAAGTGACTATGCTGGTGTTGATTACGATCGCGACATGGTGTGTTACTGCATATTTTTTCGGGCTTATGAAGATTACGATCGATCTGGTGGTGCCGATTGTGCTGGCGGCTACAATTACAGCAAATTTCGTGCTTGCACTGATAGATAAAAACGGAAATATGATGTCATATCTTCTCTCGGGCGTGTTCATAGGAATCGTGTCAGGTTTCATCTTTTACTTTGTGAGGAGTCAAATGCCTCTTGCGTGGGCAATCTGCCTGATGGTCAGCGTCATTCTCTTTGCCGGTGCCATAATATTCCGCGGAAGAGAAGTGGCTGCAGAGTTTCAACGGAGATTCCATGTGTAGCGTGACAACAATTGAGTGTGTCATCACATCATGTAAAGATGATGAGCAGGAGGAAGATTTTGTATCTATATCATTATTTCGACAAACGGTCGGGACCTTTTAAGAGCCTTACTGCGCTTCCGAAGGATGAGGCGTTTTCGGTCCTCGAGAAGATAAAGCTCGACAGGCCGTCTTCGCAGACTGCCCAAAGAGATGCAGGATATATCTCCAAGCGCATGAACTGCGAAAGAATAGTCCGTAAAGAAGCGGAGAAAAAGGGCATCATAATGGATATCCCTTCGCCGCATTATCTGGTTGTGGAACACAGTCCCTGGCTTAGCACGTGGTTCGAAGATCCCGGTGTTATCAAGATTCCCATAGAGGAGTTTGACACCCGCAAGATCTCGTTTACTTACGGTGATTCCATGCCGGCATTCAGCCCGCGAATAAAGGACGGAAAAGAGTACAGAAAAAAGGTTTATACATACGAAGAGATACTGGACATCATCGACCGTTACGGCCTGCCGCAGGACTGGAATGATGACGGAGCACATGGTCCGGAACGCTATATTGAAGTTCAGGTATGGACCGATGAACCGGTAAAGAGATACCTCCTGAACTGATGGAGAGATAGTGCCGGCATTCTAAAAAACTTTTTACAGATGATATATAATAAATCTGTCCGGTAGTTTACCGGGCAGATTTTATTATGTGGGGGGATGAACAGTTATGGAAGTTATTGGAAGTATAATTGGCTACTTTACAATGTTTTGGCTCATTGCTTTTCCTTTTCTTTATGGCCAGCTTCTGTCACGGCTGTTTGGCCTTCGCAAGAAAATCGATCATTGGATATTGTTTTTTCTCCATATCGCAGTCTGCTCATTTTCGCTTATAGTCTATGGGCTTTTTGCTTTCGGCTTTAGAGAATATAGTGTTGATTCCGCAATTTCTTATATAATTCCACTGGTATTTGTTATTGCATCGGCTGTTGTGGCTGAAGGCATTGTCTGGCAGTTCACTTTAAGAGACAGAAAGATGAACGGTTTCCTGATCTCTCTTATTTGCAATGCTGCTTTTTTAGTACCTCTCATACCGGAAACAGTTTACTTGGTAAATAATTTAGAAATCTGATGGTAGTCAAGCAAATCATTATTACATTGATCGTATGTCTCATCCTGACTTTGGTCCTGGAAGAGGTCACGGCGCTTATCGTAGGAGTCCGCAAATGTTTTGATCTGACAGTAATACTCTTTTCAAACCTGCTGACAAATCCGGTCGTCGTATTTTCCGGAATATTACTTGCATCGTTTACGAAAATTCCGAGACCGGTATATGTCATAGTATTGGAACTTGCAGCCTTCATAACGGAAGCACTGATATACAGAAAACTCTTATTCACGAAAAAGCCTTCGCCCTTTTTACTCTCACTTATACTTAACAGCGTTTCTTTTTTCGCGGGCACAACACTTTCATCATTAATACTCGGACTATTGTTCTGAAAGAAAGGAGAACCGATGACTATAGGCGCCAGAGCAGCAAAAGCTTCGACACTGTACTTCTTCATTCATCTTATGAATGAAGTTGTCTGTTACTTTATGCTGTACAGGATCTTTAAAGACCCGGTTTTCATCACGATGGTCGCTCTGATCTATAACTGCATTGCTTTCGTCCCGCAGATCTTCTGGGGATCGCTCCGCGACCTTATTGAAAAGTTTAAGCCCGGAATCATCTCCATTCCTCTTCTCCTGTCAGGCTTTTTGCTGTTCTTTATGACAGGTAGCGAAGGTCCTTTGTTCTGGATCTCGTTGGTACTCCTTTCCACCGGAAATGCACTCATTCATGTAGCAGGTGCAGAGCTCACGATAAGAACTGCAAACGGAAAACTGACACCTGTTGCAGTATTTGTCAGCGGCGGTTCATTCGGTGTCATTTTAGGACAGGTATTGGCATCAACAAATATATCATTCTGGTGGATAGCTTTGGTCTGCGCACTCATGCTTCCGCTGGTAATATTAGGTGAGACTTTGTACAAAGGAAATCCCAGGGGAAGTGATGAATGCGAAGGTTTCAATTTCATCTTAAAAAAACGGAAGATCTTCATCGTAATCCTCGCTGCATTCTTCATTGTTGCAATCAGAACTTATATTGGTTTTGAGATTCCTTTGGGCTGGAAGACCACGCTGTTTCAATCTGTACTCCTATATGTCTTTATGGGACTGGGAAAAGCTTTGGGCGGTGTTCTGTCCGATCTCATCGGCATCCGCAAAACCGCTGTTATCAGCATAATCGGAGCTCTGCCGTTCCTGATCCTCGGCAACAAGATAATGATCGTATCCCTTATCGGAATAATGTTCTTCAGCATGACCGCAGCAGTCACCCTGGGAATGGTTATCTCCGTTATGAAGATAGCTCCGGGCGCTGCATTCGGTGTTACGACTGTTGCGATATTCTTCGGAACCTTAGCTGTTTTTTCCGTCCGCAGCGAAAGCCTTATATTCAACATTTCGATGATCGTGATCACATCCGCTATATGTTTTTTACTCGCTATGTATATACTAAAACCTGACAAGGAGGTCTGCGAAAAATGAACTTGATTAATTTCGATGCTATGGGACCCGGCTTTGCTTTGGCACTTGTTGCAATACTAGCTATAATCGTAATCATTGCTGCAGTTGTTATTGTGGTCGCAGTCTCAAGCGCTATTGTCCTTGCAGTTCTCCTCAACAAAAAGGCGAAAATGAACCGCGAAGAGGACGAACGCAAGGCCGCCGAAGAAGCTGCTGCCGCGCAAGCATCTGCACAGCAAGCTTATGCTCAGCAAACTCCTCCTGTGCAAGCCGAAGCCGCGCCGGATACTACCGTTCCGGAAGCACCTGAAGGACAATAAACTGCATTAAAAAGCTCCTGATCCGCTCAGGAGCTTTATTCTTGTTATTCAAAGTGAGGTGTCCCCTACAGTTTTGAAATGCCTCTTTTCATTTAGCATCATTCTTATCTGCAGACAGTTTTAGGATTCGCTTCAGCAATTGAGAATACATCGCAGACGTCATCGGTTAATGTATCGTAAACGACGATTTTAATTGCATTGGCATCAGCAGTATATTCTTTTGCAAGACGGTTTCTGTCTGAATGTACCAGATCATCATGGAACAACATGTATATCTGTTCATAGGTTACTTTATCCGTAAAATACAGCCATGGTAATTTTTGTCCTTTGATATATATGCTTACATTTGAGGGCTCACTCTCAGCCTCTCCTAAAGGTTTTAAGATTTCGGCTGCATTCGAAAAATCCTTTCCTACGATAACAACCGCACAGTATTGTTCATCGTTTATCTGCTTGCAGATGCTGTCGAAATCAGACTGGTTATTTAACTGATTAATCGAATCCAACCGTTTAATATATGTTGAGCATTCTTCCCAGCTCTGATAATCAGGATCACCGCGGCGGTCGTGAATTGAATAGTGTGTTTTTATGTAGTCTCCGAAATAGGATGTGTAAATACGGTTTCCGGCAGAGTTCAGATGAAGGCCTTCTGCGGCATGGATACTATAATCCAATCCGATTGCAGCAGGATCTAAAGCCGGATTTAAGAAATCCACGTTATACTCCCCTGCAATCCTTTCCGCATATTTGTATACTGCTGCAAAATCCTCATTAATATCCGGATACGGTGTTACAACAACAAGTATCGGGATTTGTTTTTCATTAGCAAGTTCAAGGATCTTTCTATAGTATTTTTCAGTCTTTTGAGGCATCGGTTTTTCTACGTCAGAATCCTCAAGACGGGTGGTTTCTTTTACCTCATTCTGATAATTACAGGCAAACCCCATCCAATTCTTATATCGGGTAATATCCTTAGGTTCAAGGAAATCTTCCTGTGTCAGTTCACTATATCGGGATGAGTAATTGCTGATGGGGAAAAAGAAATTAACATTATCATACGAACTGCTTACGAGCATTGCATTCAATTTGTTTAATGATGGCTTCATGCCATAACAATTCTTGATCTGCCGTGAGTAATCAGAATATTCATCTTCAAAAATGCAGCAGAATACATCTAAAACGATCAAATCCGGAGTTTGTGTTTTCAATGCTTCCTTCATATAGAAATATGTATTCCACATCGGCTGGACAGAACCACCCAAGACGAAAGAAGCAATACCGTAGTCATCCCATAAGACAGAAGTATTATATGTCTCAAAAACATGACTGCTTCCGAGGAACAGTACATCTACCGAATCATCTTCCAATTCATAAAAACGCTTTATGCTATAGATTCCATCCGTGTACTTAACAATCAGCACTCTGTCAGCGGCAGCCAGAATCACAGCCATGATAAGAATGAAGCTTATTACTTTAATTGCTGTTTTGCCTTTGTTCATAATGACTCCACCTGCTCAGAATTGAAAATAAATGAATTGATTTGCGCTGACTCCGTCTGCAGAACAATTAAAGAAAATACACCCGCAAAGAAGGAGAATAACAACTGCCCAACGGAACCACATATTCTGATTTTGAATCAGCGCATCCAGTTTTTTACCGGTTTTCAAATACAGATAATCTACGGTTATCAACACGAGAACCGAGACAAATAACAGACTGTATTCGAGTGCCGGAATACCAAATGTGTAAATACCGCCATCAAACAATATCCAAGGATCTGAAGCAGTAAATAAACGATAGATATATTCTAAAGCTTCTCGAATATTGGAAGCGCGGAAAAAGATCCATGCAAATGAAGTCAACACAAAAACAAATAAAGCCTGAAGCAGTTTCCAGCTAAAGCAGGAAGTAGTTATATTGGCCTTTTTTATGATCCGTTCTCTTATGGAAGATGTCATATCTTCAATGACCATATAAAGACCGTGAAGCCCGCCCCAGACAACAAAACTCCATTCAGCGCCATGCCACAGACCGCTGACCAGGAAAATGATCATGAGGTTTCTGTACTTCATGAGTTTTCCCTTCCGATTGCCTCCGAGCGGTATATAAAGATAATCTCTAAACCATGTAGATAAAGAAATATGCCACCTGTTCCAAAACTCCTTTATGCTGCCTGAAAAATACGGAGTATTGAAATTCTCCATAAGGTTAAATCCCATTATTTTTGCAGCACCGATGGCTATTGCCGAATATCCGCCAAAATCACAATAGATCTGTATCGAGAAGCATAAAATACCAATGATCAATTCAACACTTCCCAGGATCTTATAATTCTTAAAAACTGTATCTGCAAAAAGTGCTGCCCTGTCAGCGACAACTACTTTCATGAAAAATCCCCAAAGCATGGTATACAGTCCTTGCTTGATACGCGGTATATTCCTTATCTCAACGTTCTCGATATTCTTAATCTGGCCGATAAGATTTCCTGAACGTTCAATAGGACCTGCTACCAACTGAGGAAAGAATGAAACAAACAGAGAATACTCAATTATACTCTTGGAAGCCTTTATGTTCCCACGATATACATCGACCATATAGCCGATTGTCTGGAAGGTATAAAATGAGATGCCGATTGGCAGCATTAGTTCAAATCTGTAATCAATACTGAACTTTACATGAGTCAGAACAGAATTGACCAGTTCGATCATCATATTTTGATATTTAAATACAAATAAAACGATTAGATCTAAAACAATTCCAAGCACCAAAAACAGTTTCTTCTTTGCCGAACTCTGAAACTTTCCAATAAGCAGTCCGGTACCATAGGTGACCAAAATACAGTACAGAAGAAGCAGTACATATAACGGATTCCAAAAACTGTAGAATAAAACGCTTACAACAAGCAGCCAGACCCTGCGAAATTTAGGCTTTACAAGAAAATAGGGAACTAAGATCACGATAAAAAAGCAGATGAATGAAAAAGAATTAAACATCATAAGATCGTCTGTTCCTCAAAATACAATTCCCGTTTTTCGCAGTATGCCTGAATCACTTCTATGGCTGCAATTTTCTTATTTAATATATTTGTTGAAGCTCTTGATTGTCAAGAATTATTAATTGTTTGTCAGGTTTTGAGAATAAGAATTATTTTTCGGCAACATAATAATACTGGCCGCCAATCATGCACCACGAAAGATGTTTTTCCAGTGGAATAAGCCAGTTGAAAGCTTTTTTGCGCGGAAAAAACAACGTGTAACGCCTCTTTAGATTCCTAAACCCGATGCTTTTTAATTGTTTCCCGAAATCATGCTGGTTAACCAGTATTGCATCATTATCGAATATGCAGTCATTAACAACCTTTAGTGTTACAGGATTGTAAGTGTTGTGCTCAAAAACGATCAATTTGCCACCTTCTTTAAGAACACGTTTGCATTCTTTTAGAATGCCATCCCGTTTAATCGGATCAATATGATGAATAACACAAGCCATAAAAACAACGCTAAAAGTATTGTCAGGGAACGGAATGTGCTCGCCATCATAAAGCATGAAGTCAGCATTAATCAATCCTTCCCGTTTTAACGCTTTCTTTATGCTGTTTTCTGAGATATCAATACCACAATATTCAATCTGCGGGAAATACTTGTTCACAAAAACTGAAGTCAAACCATCTCCGCACCCTAAATCAAGCCATTTAGAGTGTAAGTCCGGATACCTGTATTTTATTTCTCTAATTTTATACTCCGAAAAATAATCGCTGTCTGTTCCGCTGATCTTTCCAATGTTCTCATTATGGATTTGACGATAGTTATCAGAGCATTTATCAAAAATCTCATTAAGGACTTTATTTTTCGCTTCCATATTTCTCCTTTTTAAGCTTTCGATTGTTCCGGCATTTATACACTGTTAATACAACTGCTGAAACAAGAACAGCTATGCCCGTTATTAAACAGCTTACTGTAAAAGTGTTGTCTTCATAACAGATCATTATCTCGTGGGTTCCCCGGCTGCAATTGATCTTCATCTGCCAGTTATCGTTATCATCAATTATTGCAGTTTCTTTTCCATCGACATAACAATGAAAATTTTCATCATATGAATAATTTAAGGTGATAGTACCGCCTGAAAAATCGCTGTCCGTATTGAGTTTTAGGTAATTGACATTTCCCTCTTCAAGCTCAATCTTTAAACCCTGTTCGTCAAAAGCAAGGGGTTCGCAATTATCATCATAATAAACAATCCCATATTCATCTTCATATACCTTTTTCATTCCATTCTCTTCAAGGAGCGGGACAAAAAAGTCGTGAGCCAAAGGATATACTATATACCACTTAACTGACTGGCCTCTCATTTCGTCAATAAAACCGTCATACGGTTCCCAAAGATCTCCGGTAAACCATTTTATATTTGAGAAGAATTTGAGATTTCTTCCTATGCTCTCATTTGTATAAACACCGTAATACCCGCTGACATTGCGAATGCCATAATAAGAAGCGAGATTAAATCGCAGATTATGAGCAAGATCTTTTCTTGAATAATCATAGGCTTTATTTAATCGGTATCCACAACAGATGTACCGGTCCTCGCTGAATCCGGAAGCATAATCCTCATCGTAACCCTCTTCCACTTTATATACATATCCCCTGCTCCATTGTTGTTCCAAAGCAAATAAAAAAGTCATATTGATTGCTTCAAGCAGAATAACAAAAACGCCAACGATTCTCACCAGATTGTCAGATATTATTCTCTTTTTATCCCGGATA